>JAZQZO010000065.1:0-23839 GCA_045634065.1 Acutalibacteraceae bacterium | reverse complement strand
TGCGATTATGCTCGGTCTTAACGGTATTGCAGCCGGTGCGGCTGCAGTCGGATGCTGTGCACAAATGATAGGCTTCGCTGTGACTTCTTTCAAAGCTAACGGTATAGGCGGTCTCATCTCTCAGGGTATCGGCACAAGTATGCTTCAGTTTGCCAATATTATGAGACACCCTCAGATTCTCATAGCTCCCACCCTTGCAGGTGCAATCTTAGGCCCAATCTCAACCTGCCTGCTCAAAATGACCAACATCCCCACAGGTGCAGGTATGGGTACCAGCGGTCTTGTAGGGCAGTTCGGCGCATATTCGGCAATGAGCGACAGCTTCGGCTCCACCAAAACAATAATTCTCATCGCAGTTATGCACGTTATCGCACCCGCTGTGCTTTCACTGCTGATTCACCTCGTTCTAAAAAAACTCGGCATAGTAAAAGACGAGCATCTCAGACTTGATAATCCCAATAAATAAACTTAAGGAGACTAATATGAACGTTTACGATTTCGACGATACCATTTATGACGGCGACAGTAACGCCGATTTCTTCAAGGATTTATTTATCAAATATCCCTCTCTTTTAAGGTACGCTCCAGACCTTGTTAAGATTATGAACGATTACAGAAAGACTAATCTTCGCTTTGAGGACCTTATTGCAAAATACGGCGGAGTTCTTCAGGATTTCATCGACAAGCATCATCCCGACCCGGAAACAATATCAAAAGAATTCTGGGACAAGCACGAAAAACAGATCAAGCCTTTCTACAAACAGATTCAGAAAGAAGATGACCTTATCATCACCGCTTCACCTAAATTCCAGATGGACGAAATCTGCAAACGCCTCGGAATAAAGTATTATCTTGCTTCAGAGTTCGACCTTCGCACAGGCGTTTTCGGCAGACCTTGTTTCAGAGAGAGAAAGATTGAGTTTTTCCGTGAAGCATATCCCGACGGCGTAATCGATGACTTTTACACAGACTCCCTCAATGATGAATTCCTTTTCCCTTATGCTAAAAGAGTGTTCTGGGTTAAAGGCAACAAAATCACACAGATAAAATAAGCTATGGAAAGAATAGATAAAATCATCGCTTCTCAGGGGCAGTACTCACGAAGCGAAGTGAAAAAGCTGGTCAAAGACGGCAGAGTAACCCTGGACGGAAAGGTCATAAAGTCAAGCGATGTCAAGACAGACCCGGACAAAAATGATATCGCCATTGACGGCAAAAGCATAGGCTATAAAAAACACCTTTATATTATGCTTAACAAACCTCAGGGTGTTGTGTCCGCAACAGAAGACACTGACCACAAGACAGTCATCGACCTTGTACCCAAAGACCTCAGAAGAGACGGCCTTTTCCCTGCCGGCAGACTTGACGGTGACACCGTAGGATTTGTTCTTATCACCGACGACGGCGACTTTGCCCACAGAATACTCTCACCGAAAAACCACATAATGAAAACCTACCACGCCACACTGCAAAGGCCTGTCACCGATGAAGATATAAACGCTTTCAAAAATGGCGTCGAACTTAAAGATGGTACTCTCTGCCTTGAAGCTCAGGTGAACCCGATTGATAGTGATAAACCTATGGCAGAGATACAAATCTGCGAGGGCAAATATCATCAGGTAAAAAGAATGTTTGCAGCTCTCGGCAATAAAGTTGTATTTCTTAAACGCGTGAAAATGGGCAATCTCTCTCTTGACGAAAGTCTTCGAGAGGGTCAGTGCAGAGAAATAACTTCGGAAGAATTAAAACTTATAGAGGAAAAAGATTAAAATTCAAGGAGGCTTTTTTTATGAAGAAAATTACAGCATTGATACTCGCTATTGCAGTTTTTGCAGGTGTGTTCATTATGCCTGTTTCAGCGACAGCTCCTGTGGAAAGAACCATTGACAAAGACAGTTTTGTCACCGACTACCCCTATGTTTTTGTTCACGGAATGGGCGGTTGGGGACCGACCAACAGCTTCTATGATTTATCACCCTATTGGGGCGGTGGTCTCGGCAAATCGGATACTGACCTTATCAAACTTCTCAATGAGCAGGGCGTTAAAGCCTATGCCGTTCAGGTAGGGCCTCTGAGCAGTGCCTGGGACAGAGCCTGCGAGCTTTATGCTCAGCTTATGGGTACCGTAACAGACTACGGTGAAGCCCATTCAAAAAAACACGGTCACGACAGATACGGATTTTCTTATGAAGGCAAGGCTCTTATGGGCAAGCCCTGGAATCCCAATAAAAAAATCAACCTTGTAGGTCATTCTTTCGGTGGTGCAACTATACGACTTTTCACATCTCTTATGGCTTTCGGCAACGCTGATGAAATAAAAGCAACAGGTAAAAATACAAGTCCTCTTTTCAAAGGTGGTCATAAGAGCGTTCACGCTTGCATAACCCTTTCAGCTCCACACAACGGAACTCAGGTGAGCAATATGATTTACAACATCAGCGCTCCCAAAGCTCTGCTTATGTTCGCTTATAACCTTGTCGGTGCTACTTTCGGCAACAACTTTTTGGTTTTCTCTTTGCAGATGAGCCACTTCGGTCTCACCCCTGCACAAAACCGCAAACGCACATCATTAAATATAGCAAAAGTCGCAAATTATTATAAAGCTGAAGATAACTGCTATGCTGATATGACACTGAAAGGTGCAAGAGAGCTTAACAAAACTATCAAGCTTTCACCTGATACCTATTATTACTCCTACACTACAGCCGCTACAACACCCACAGGAATTGGCGGCAGACAAAAAATCATCAACACTGTTACACCCATTTTCCAAATATCATCAACTCTTATTGCTATTTCAGAGGGCAAAACCTATGACGGAGTTAAAATCGAGGGCAACTGGGCAGTTAACGACGGCATAGTACCACTTGCATCTGCTCTTTACCCCGAAAGTGATAAAGCCACGGCAACTGATTATGAAAACGCCCTTGCTCAAGGCAAGAAAATCACAAAAGGCAGATGGTACTATATGGACACTATGGTCGGTATGGATCACTTTGACTTCTGCGGCACCGATGATTATCCCACAACCTTTGAAGATTTCTACTATTCTATGATAGAAACCGCCAACAGCAGGTAAATTCGAAAATTCGGCACTGTACTCTTACGGGTACGGTGCTTTTTTATTATTCGAAGCTATTTATTGCAAAATCGTAATCTTTTAATAGTCGATATTCAAATTATGTTAACAAAAACACTACAAATTATAGATATAATTATTCTCTATTAATATGATTATATATGCTTTACAATGTATATATGGAGGTAAAAATGAAATTTCCTAAAATCGATATGACGCCTGTCAGCCATCCCTACCCCGAGACAACTATGTTCGGCGCTGTTGCTGCCAGTGCACAAAGAGTGCCTGACGCACCTGCTCTTAACTTTATGGGTAAGTATACAACTTACAAGACTTTCGTTGAAAAGATCGAAATGACAGCAGGAGCTTTCCTTAAAGCAGGCATCAAAAAAGATGATGTAGTTACCATCTGTATGCCTAACACACCCCAGGGTGTTATCTGTCTTTATGCTCTTAACAGAATCGGTGCCATCGCCAATATGGTACACCCCCTTTCATCAGGCAAGAACATCACTTTCTATCTCGATTATTCAGAAAGCAAGATGATCCTCACTCTTGACCAGTTCTACACTAAGGTTGAAAAGGCAGTAGCCGAAGCTAAGAATGATGTTAAAATCATCACCGCAAGAATTCAGGAAGAGCTTCCTCTTGTCAAGGCTGTGGCTTATAAATATCTCAAAAACAGACAGAACCTCAAGTACCCCGGTAAAGACGGTCTCGTATGGTCAGAATTTGTTAAAACAGGTAAAGGCGTAAATCTTCCCCCTGTTGAGTTTGATAAGAATAAGGCTGCCGTTATCCTTTACAGCGGCGGTACCAGCGGCACACCCAAGGGCATCTATCTTTCCGACTGGAACTTCAACTGTCTGGGTATGCAGGTTGCTGAAATCTCGGGCTGTAATCTTGATTACGGCTGTAAATTCCTTTCGGTTATGCCTATTTTCCACGGCTTCGGTCTTGGCATCGGTATTCACACAGTACTTGAAAACGGTGCTATGTGTATCCTTATTCCTCAGTTTACCAAGGAAAGCTATGCTAAAGACGTACTCAAGCATAAGCCCAACTTCATCGCAGGTGTACCCACCCTTTATGAAGCGCTCCTTAAGGTCGATATCTTCGATGGCGCTGACCTTTCATTCCTTATCGGTGTATTCAGCGGTGGTGACGCTCTCAGTCCCGAACTTAAGAAGAGAGCAGACAAATTCTTTAAGGAACATAATGCTAATCTCCAAATTCGTGAAGGCTACGGTCTTACAGAATGTGTAACAGCTTCTTGTGTTACACCCAACGACAAAGCAAAGGTTGGCTCAATCGGTCTTCCCCTTCGCGATATGAACTATCGCATCGTTGAACCCGGCACTTTCAACTTCCTTCCTGCAGGCGAAATGGGCGAAATTATCATCTCAGGACCCACTCTTATGCTCGGCTATAAAGATGCAGAAGAAGAAAATGCAAAAACTATGCGCATCGACGAAAACGGTACTCGCTGGCTCTTCACAGGCGATGCAGGTTATATGGACGAAGAAGGCTTCGTATACTTCAAGCAGAGAATGAAGAGAATGATTGTAACAAGCGGTTACAATGTATATCCCTCACACATTGAAAATATGATTGATAAACATCCCGACGTTGATTATTGCTGTGTTATAGGCGTAAAAGACCCCTATAAGATGCAGAGAGTCAGAGCATATATTGTACTCAATAGTGGTGTTGAAAAGAGCGAAGCAACCAAGCAGAGCATCCTCGAGCACTGCAAAGAGTACCTTGATGTATTCGAGAGACCCAAGGAGATCATTTTCAGAGATGAGCTTCCCAAAACTCTCGTTGGCAAGGTAGCTTACCACTCACTTGAAGAAGAAGCAGAGAAAGAGGCGGTAACAGTATGAACAGTGAAAAAAGAAAAACCCGCAAAGGCTATCGCTTCAATGCTATAACCACTATGACAGCAATCAACCTTTTAAAGAAAAAGGTTATCCACGAAAATAATGTTCACCTGGATTATCACACACCAAAAGCAAAGACATTCATTCTTATTTGCAACCACACAGAATCATTTGACCCCGGTTATGAAATGGCCGCACTCAAGAGATATGTCAGATTCGTTTCAAGTGACCACGTACTTAGAATGAAAGTAAGCTGGTTATTCACCAAAATAGGTGGCGTAATCATCAAATACAGAGACAAGCCCTCTGAAATTATCAATGACGATATCAAACGTAATCTTCGCGCAGGTATCCCTGTAGGTCTTCACGCTGAGGGCGCTATGACTGCTAACGGTCAGACAGGCTTCATCTCAGAGCACACAGGTAAACTTGTAAAAGAAAGCGGTGCAGCTCTTGTAACATATAAATTTGTCGGCGGATATCTCAGAAAACCCCGTTGGGCAAACTCATCGAGAAAAGGTCCCATCATTGGTCATTTTGTAAATGAGTACAGCCCTGAAGAGCTTAGCAAGCTTTCAGTTAAAGAAATCACTGAAATCATTCGCCGTGATACCTATGTGAATGTTTATGAAGAGCAGAGAAAAAATCCCTACGATTACAGCGGTGAAAACCTTGCCGAATGTGTAGAGAGAATTCTCTATGTTTGTCCCGAATGTAAAAAAGTCGGCACACTTCACAGCAAGGGTAATAACCTGAGATGTGACTGTGGTTACGAAGTAGAAATGCAGGCTGACGGTTTCTTCCACGATATCGGCAAAGGTCTTTATCACGACAACTGTCTCGACTGGGATTTATGGCAGAGAGACATCTGGAAAGATATGCTTCTTTCAGCCGACAATGAAACTCTCATCTTCAGCGAAGAGGGTCAGAAAGTGAAAAAGGTCGACGGCGAAAACGAAGAAATCCTTACTGAAAACGGTGTTCTTAACCTTTACAAAGACAGATTCGAGATTCTTATCGGCGACGGCAAAGAACCTATTATAATGGAAATGTCAAAAATTAAACAGGTTTCAATCGCAAACAAAGACACCGTGCTTTTAGTTGACGACAAAGTTTTCCTTGACATCGGATCTGCAGCTCCTCGTTCACCCTCAAAATATGTTGCGGCCTGGAGATATCTCACAGACAGACCCTATTATTAATACAAAATACTAAATTGCGATAAAGCTATGACGAGTAGGTTAATCCCTACCCGTCATTTTTATATGCAAGCAACCTGACAGAAAATAATCTCTTTGGTTTAAAATTTAATCAATAATCTCTACTGAAGTTGTCTCAAGCATCTGCTCATTATACACATCTATGGGTGTCTGCAAACCTTCAAGATAATCGTTGCACTTCTTTTCGCCCTCAGCTACAAGAGCATCTGTTCTGGACTTTGATGCCTTAGCCTGGGTAAGTCCGTCACTTGTTTTGTCAAGACCCAGCTTCTCGGCTTTCTTATCAAGATTTCCCTCAAGAGGCACTATAGAATGAACTTTCTTGCCGTTTTCAGAGTAAAGATGCACCCAGGTAGGTATAGCATCAACGCTGTCAATCATAACTGTACCATCGCTGTATTTTGAGAAATTCATTTCGAAAATCACACCGTCTTCTGTGTGACCTGTTTTGAGACCCATAAGGTTTCTTCTCTGATTTGAAAGGAAGTTGCCTACAGAATATATGCAGACTGTCTTATGCTTGCCGTCGGTTGATGTAAGCAAATCCATCGGCTGAACCACGTGAGGATGACCACCGATAATAATATCAACACCCATATCACAAAGTTTCTGAGCAATTTCTTGCTGTTTGACATTCTGACTCAGCTGATATTCTTCACCCCAGTGGATATATACCACTATGATATCTGCACCTTTCTTTTTCATCTGCTTCATATTTGCAGTTAACTCTTCATAGAAAGCATCAGGTTTCCCGGGATTAAAAGAATTGATAAGCGGAGCAGTTTCAGTATCCACAAGAAGACCGTTAAGAGCCTTTCTGCCCTCAGATGTGGGAGTTTCATAGGTGTAACAGGCAAAGCCGAATTTAATACCGCCAACCTTCTTTACCAGGTACTGAACATCCTCTGTAGTTTTGCGAGAGCCTGTGTAATCAAGTCCTGCCTCTTCAATTTTATCAATGGTACGAAGAACACCCGCACCGTTTGTGTCGTAGCTATGGTTGTTAGCAGTCAGCAGGCAGTCGACCCCTGCACCTTTGAGAGCATCAACAATGCTGTCAGGTGAATTGAATCTCGGGAACCCGCTGTAGCTTCTTCCCTTGGTACCGCCGAGAGTTGTCTCAAGGTTGGCCACAAAATAATCACAATCACTTATAATGCTTTCACTGTAGGTGAAAATATGGCTGAAATCATAGGTACCGTCGCTTTTGCGTGCATTCTGAAAAACAGGTATATGAATAAGTACATCGCCGGCTGAGCGTATTGTAACAGTTGAAGTAACTGACGGAGCCGGTGGTTGAGTGGTTGTCGGCTGTGTTGTTGTCGTCTCTGTGGTTGTTGTAGTCTCGTGGAAAAGCTCACCTAAGTTTATATCATCTTTAACTGCGAACCCTGCCGCTGCAATGCAAACAATGGACACAAGAAAAACAGTCAGCGCAGATGCAATTTTTTTCTTTGACATAAAATCACCTCTTTTAATATGTTATTTAGTATAACACTTAAATCGACAACTTACAAGTATTTTTCTGTCGATATTATAAGATTAAAAGCGCACCTCATTATGAGGTGCGCCTGCTGTAATTTAAGTTTATCGATTAACCGAGCATACCGTGGTATCTGCCCATCCAATAGGGAAGAGTATAGGTTGTTGAGCCTTCCATTTCGTTAGGATTATAGTTGTTGTCCATTTCGTAAGTTGAGCCATTATATTTATGCATCGATCTCTCATCGAAAGGAGCAACTGCCCAGTCAAAGTTATTAAGACCTAATACAAGACCTACGATTCTGAGAATATCATTGTCTGAATTTCTGAATAAAGGCTTGTAACCATTAGCATTATATGTAAGTTCACCTGTACCGTCAATGCCGAAATCATCAAGGTCGATTTCAACAATATCGTCTCTCTTTGAGTTTGAAGCACCGTAACGTCTTGTATCAATAGGATGACGTGAAAGTGCCCAGGCTGCTGTTTCAACAAGGCTGTTGCCGTAGTAGTCTCTCATTTCTTCCTCAGGATGCGCCAGCTGATAAATATAGTACCAAAGTGGGTTTTCACTGAAGCTCATCGAGTACCACCAACCGTCAAGACCCTCTTCATAATAAGCGAGAAGCTCTTCATCGTCTTCCATCTGGAATAAGAGATAGTAAGCAAGCATTGCCATTTCTTCGTCTGAATAGTTGAGAATCATTCTATAAAGAGCGTTGAATGTCTTTGTGCCTACAAGAGGTCTGAGAATGAAGCCGAGAGCTTCTGATACACTGTTGGCGAACTCGAGAATAGCCATATTATATCTGTCGCGGTTCTGAGTCATAATTTCAGCATATTGATACTGCTCATCAAGCGCTGCCATTCTGTATTCGTCTTCCCACTTCTGTTCGCCTGTGAGATAGCCTGCGAGCTTGAATAAGCAGAGAAGCACTGATGTCTGAAGAGGCGCTCCGCCGAGTACCTGACCATTGTGGAGATATGTTCTTGAGAACTTACCCCAGGTGGTAGGCTGACCTGAACCGTCAACAAGACAATAGCTGTTGTCAACGATATGCTGAGCAAACTTTTCAACTGCATTTACGATAAGCTGACCGAGTTCGGGGTCTTCTTCTGAGAGAATATCATAAGCAAGTTTATAAAGGAAGAGATGTCCGATGATTTCGTCGGAGCTTGTGTCGCCCTTATAGAAAATATCTTCTACATCATAACCTGCACCGATAAGGTCGTTCCAGAGTCTTTCGGGAATTTCAGCGCTTGCATTGATTTCAAGGCCTCTGTAGTTTTCGTTATGAAGCAGGAAATCAGAACCGTCTGAATATTTCTTTGTTGACTTACCCGTTGCAGTACCGTCACCGTTATGTGACCAATAAGCATAACCGTCATAATCGAACTTCTCATCCTTGAATGAGTATGTTCTTGCCCAGAAGCCTTCAAGAAGTCTTGTGCGCTTAGCGAAAACTATGCTTTCATCAGCATCAGTTGTGTTAACCCAGCTTTCAGGATTGCTTACTGCAAGATGGTTTGCATCCTGAATATAAGACTGCACACCAAATCTCATATACTTCTTATACATATTTTCGAACATCTTGGCAGGGCTATCGTAAGGTACTGCCTGTGAATAGTCACCACCGTTAACAAGAGCTTCGTTGGTGTAATATTTACCTGTCTCGGGATCTGTAACAGAACCGCTTCTCTGAGCTCTTACATAGCTTTCAGTTGTACCCTCGCGCATTGAGATATATGTAAGCATTACAACAGCTTCAACTGAAAGTGTAGCTGTCTTTCTTGCCGCTTCGATTTCTTCTGCAGTTGCTGTGGGATCATTTTTAAGAACTGCATAGCGCATTAATTCACCTGCACCGTACATCGAAGTCCAAAGACCGTCATTATCACTTTCGTTTGGTACCCATTCGCCGTTAATAAGGAAAGCCTCTGATACCATACCGCGTCTTGAAACAAACTCCTGAGTTGTCGCACTCATCATAGCCGCCTTATCGGTACCGTTAATTTCTTTCATTTCGATATGGGTGTAACCTTCAGCCATTACTGTCCAGATACCCTTATCGCCGTCAGCAAAGATTGCAAGAACCTTGCCGTCAGTTGTATCATTGCTGTAAAAATATCTGTCGCCCATAAAGCGCTGCTGAACATCTCTGTCTGTGGGTGCTTTTTTATCTGTACGAAGCACACCATAGTCTGTGATTTCCCACACTGCACCATCTGCTGTTGTTGCAGTCTTAGCATCAGCATATTTTGTGCTGTCTTTAACCTCGGCAGGAACATTTTTACTGTCAGCAGCATATCTTGTTACAACCTTCTGAAGGTTTTCAACTTCAGCAACAGATGCACCTTGATAGTCTTTCTTTGTTTTTTCGTTGTCAAACTTTGTGCTTTCTTTAACTACTGTAAGCTCTACTGAATCTGTAAGACCTGCAGCATTCTGAGCAGTAACTACAGTTTTACCCTCTTTAAGGGCAGTAACTCTGCCATAAGCATCAACACTTGCCACATCGGCAGGGTCCACAGACCACTTTGCATAGTTGCTTGTGCCATCTGCAACCAGATCAACACTTCGGCTGTCGCCTATTGTCATCTCCCAATTTTCGGGAACAACAAGTCTGAGCACTGCTTCATCCTTGCCAAAAAGGCCGGCTGATGCAGGCATACACATACTCATAAGCATAAGTACGCTTAAAAGTAATGCAACGATTTTCTTCATAAAAACCACTCCTTAAAAACATTTGATAATTATGAGCTTTATCGCTAATAACTCATAATTATGATAACATTGTGAAATCTTTTCGTCAATACAACAAGTCGTATGTTTTAAATAAATTAATAAATTTTTATCCGCATATTTTGTTGAATTTGCACCAGATTGGTTTGCGATCGGCGGCTCCGTTGCCGAAGTTTCTTCGGCACGCGGATGCCCCTGTCGGGGCACCCGCGGAAATCGCTTCGCGATTTCACGGAGCCGCAACTAACCTCCTGCACAAACTTAAAAGACGGCAAAGCCAAAGCTTCGCCGTCTCTGTAAATTTAAATCTTATGCCTTTTTGATTGTCTTAAGATAATCTTCAACCATCTCAACCATACTGGGGTCAAGATTGATCATTGGAAGTGAAAGCATCTGTCTTAAGGTGAAAGGCTTAACAACTGCCATAAGAGGACTCTTGAGGAGCTTTCCGGCTGCACCCTTAACCATACCCTGAATATCTTCACTCTTCAGAATATCACCGATAGTATCATCGAGGCTATAGAAATCAGGGTTGCTTTCGTCGTTTCTTTCAACGAACCAGTTGCGCACCATACTCTTCGCACCGTCGGGAAGTGAATATTCTCTGGGATATTCTTCTACACCGGTAAAGGTAAGTGTTTCCTTAATATCACCTGCAGTAATAACAACCTTGTTGTCACCTGCCTTGATTTCCATATCTTCGAATACAAATACACCTTCAGCAGTAACTGTCTTCTGCTTTGAGCCAACCTTAAGAGTTACCTTGTCGCAGTTTGAGTATACTGTGAATGTCTTCATACCGATCTTACGAAGAGGATATCTGTCACCAACGAGATGAACAAACTTATCATCTGACCAGAATGCTTTATAGAGGTAGAAAGCGTCTTTCTTTGTTTTTCTGTCGAAAGTAACAAGACCCTTATTGTTTCTGCCCTTTACGCCACCTTCGTTTCTGACAGCTGAACCAAAGTCGAACATATTCCAAACATATGAACCCCAGATCCAGTCGTTAGCATTAATAGTCTTAACATAATGCTCGTGATACATAGCCTGGTAACCTTCTGAATAGTCACCCTGCACAGGGTTATCACTGAAGTAACCGAGAACACCCTCTGCACCGTACTCTGAGATACCCATCTTAAGGCCGGGATTGACACTGCGGAATTTTTCAAGCCATTCATCAAGACCGTCGCAAGTCTTCATATACCAACCGAAATAGTGGTTATATGCAAGGATATCAGTAATGCCGTTAAGCTCTGAATCAGGTTTGCACATTGTGAACTGAGCCTGAGTCGTTACACGTGAGGGATCAAGCATCTTAGCATAGTCGTTGAGCTCTCTGATGCCCTCAATAAGAGTTTCGTTTTCACTTGTGATTGTGATTTCGTTCTGAACGCCCCAGCAGAAGATTGATGCGTGGTGCATATTTTGCTTTATAAGCTCTTCAAGCTGCTGTAAAGCGTTATCCTGAGCTTTTTTGTTGTATCTTGAAATTACGGGAATTTCTGCCCATACGAGGAAGCCCATTTCATCGCAGAGATCATAGAAGTCACCTGCCTGCTGATAGTGAGCAAGACGAATTGAGTTTGCGCCCATATCTTTGATCAGTTCAAGGTCTTCTCTGTGTTCGTTAATTGTCAGAGCGTTACCGATTTCTTCTCTGTCCTGATGACGTGAAACACCCTTGAGCTTGATGTGCTGACCGTTGAGGATACAGCCCTTGTCGCTATCGAAAACGATATCACGGAAACCGAAACGAAGTTTAACTTCATCCATAACAGCTCCGTTGTCGAGTACGCTAGCTTTGAGTGTGTACAGATAGGGATTTTCCATACCGTTCCAAAGTGTTGGGTTATCAACGTGGAGCTTTTCTTTGTCACCTGCAGTTGCAACTACCTTACCCTCAGCATCGATAACATCATAGCGTACTGTTACACCTGTGTGGTAACCTGAAACAACAGCCTTAACATAAATATCACCGTTCATTTTAGGTGTTACGTAAACGCCCTTTGAACCATAATCTGTAAGTGAGAAGTGAGTTTCAGGTACGTCATAAATAAGGTTAACACCTCTATAAAGACCACCGTAGAAAGTGAAGTCTGCAAATCCGGGATAAG
The DNA here is from genome assembly GCA_045634065.1 of Acutalibacteraceae bacterium. Taxonomy (GTDB): domain Bacteria; phylum Bacillota; class Clostridia; order Oscillospirales; family Acutalibacteraceae; genus UBA6857. Next base: position 11,315 of record JAZQZO010000065.1, on the reverse strand, counting down.
CAGTCTTTGATTCGCTGTTGTCAACAGTAACTTCAAGGAAGTTTTTGGGAGAAGTGAGAAGCGATGTGATATCAACACGGAAAGTAGAATAACCACCCTCGTGCTTAGCTGCTTCTCTACCGTTGATTTTAACTGTGCAAAGGCTATTTGCGCCTAAGAATTCGAGATAAACCTTGCCGTCATACTTGGGGAGAATTCTTGTATATGTACAAGCGCCTCTGAAATAACCGTCATCACCTGCACCCTGACCGTCAAGGCCATTCCAGGTATGAGGAAGATTTACAGTTTCTTTTTCGCCGTTTTTGCAAAAAATCCAGCCATCGTTAAGAGATAATATTTTTTTCATATTTTTCCTCCTGACTATTAATAATCTTAATTGATTCAATTGCCATTATATCATAAAGAAAATATTTTTACAATATAAAATTCACTTTGTTAGGAATTTATAATTTTTACTCTTTTACATAGCAAGCAACAATTTCGCCCACATACATTTTATGATAATCTTTTTCGGGGTAGTTCTTAGAGTCAAGGCTCTTATCTATGAATCCCTTAGGGTCTATATCCTGGGCGAAAAGTTTCTTACATACAACGATGATTTCACTTTCCTCAAAGCTCATACTACCGTCAATTTCCACAGGTGTAAGACCTGTTTCTTTTGCTTTATCGCAATTTCTGCCACTGTTTCTGCCACAGAACACAAGAGCATCTCTATATTGTTCAGAGAAAAAACTAAGAGTGAAAAGTTCTTCTCTTTCAGTGAACTCAAGAGTGTATCTCTGAGGTCTGATAAAAATAAAACACGCGTCCTTGTTCCAGAGTTCTCCCATAGCTCCCCAGGAAGCAGTCATAGTGTTATAGCTTTCTTTGTTACCGGCAGTGATAAGGCACCACTTATCATCAAAAAGCGAAACGGCACTTTCTTTTAAATCTTTGATATCAATTTTCTTCATAATATCACCTCATATTTATTTTATTTTGACCTCATAATTTTATCACAAAATCTTGGTCTTGTCTATTAAACCGTCTGTTATTTATTATTATGTTCATTCTTATCGTCGGAACCGATGAAAGCTCTGTTTGAATTTTAATCATTTCACTACTAATAATGTGCAAAACTTACACAAAAAACTAACCCCACCTCTTTTACGAGGTGGGGTTTAAGTTTATTCATTTGCAATTACTTCAATTGCCTACTCTTACTTAAAGATGCTGAAAATCTTCTGGAAGAATTCTTTAATCTTCTTGATGATCTTCTGGAACCAGTTGAGAGTTTCTTCTGCATCTTCAACTGCATCTTCGTAGTCTTCTTCGTCACCGATGGTGTCATCCCATACGCCTGTGAGTTTTTCCATAGCGCGTGCGATAGCACCGTATGTGCTTGTGCTACTGTTACCAATTGCACCGAAGAGATCCTTGAAGATCTGCTGAAGCTGAGCAATGTTACCTGTGAGAGCTGCGTCTACAGTTACGCCCATACCAAGACCTGTAAGAAGAGCAGATACGATGATGTCAGATGAGCCAAATGCATCAGCCTGCTTGAAGAGTTCATTTACACCCTTTCTTACAGCTTCAGCTGCGCCACCCTTGAGTTCGAAGAAGTCACAAATCCACTTGATGAGAGCTTCCTGGTTTGCATCGTTAGCAAATGTATCGAATACCCAAGTAAGAATGTATGCTAATGTGTCGCCCTTATCAGCAACTACAGAAGTCTGAGTTGTCTTGTAAAGGCTAGCATCGCTAAGATTCTTATCATCATTGGGATTTTCAGGATCTCCATATACATATTCTGCATATTGGCCTGCTGTCATAGCCTTCTTGAAGGAGTTAGCCCAAGGAGCGTCACCCTTGCCGGGATATGAGCGTGATGTAGCAACCTGTGTAACCGTCTGAGCGCCCTTGCTTGCAAGCTCTGCCCAATCAAGGTCACTGAGTGTAAGTGTAATCTGGCCAAGTTTCACGCTTTCAAGGTTTACAGGAATTGTAATAGTGCTGAGAACTTCTTCTAACTTAGCATACTTTTCAATATCGATGTTGAAGAGACCAAGTACGATTTCAAGTACAGGATATACAGGAGCAAGGATATTCTTCAGAGCGAGAAGGAGACCTTCGTTGCTGATGAAGTATGCAAGGTTGGGAAGAATTGTAAGGAGTGTATCTACAGGCTTGTCGAGAAGCTTGTTAGCAAATGCTGCAATCATCTCAAGAATGTAGCCTACAACCTGAGTTCTGTCGTTAGTAATTGCTGTCTTGTACTCAGCTTCTGTCTTAGTCTGAGCTGCTGAGAAGCCGAGAGCTTCGATGAGCGGGATAAGACCGAAGTCATAACCACGACCGCCTCTGATTGTGATAATACCAAGAACGTTTATTGCCATATCTTCGCCGGCAAGGAGAACTTCGAGGATATCACTGAGAGGAGCGAGTACGCCTGCGATAGCCTTAACGAAACCGTTGATGTCGCCATCTTTGAATGTCCACTTGAGATTTGCCCATTCATTTGATGCAAGTACTTCTGCCCAGGTATCGCCGTTGCTGATAGCTGTGTTGAAGCTTGCAAGATATGAGTGCTTGCCCTTAAGATCAAGTTTAGCAAATGCTGCACGGAAGCCTTCAAGAGTAAGGTCAACTTTGAGGTTTGCGTTAGGAATGAATCCGTTATCATCGATTGTACCGATCTGGATAAGATCTCTAACTGTGCCAAGGATACCAGCTGCGGAATCAAGTGCACCGAAGATTGACTCAAGTAAGCCGTTAAGAGTATTAGCAGAAATGTAGGGAGCTACAAGGTTTCTGATTGAACCAAGACCTGCTTCTGTAAGAATCTTAACTATAAGTGAGTCAAGGTTGTTAGCAATGATATCTGCATTTTCATTTGTGAATGTCAGATATGTTCTGTAGTCGATATCACCAGCAGTAATGTTCCAGTTCTGAACAGGCTGATAATCGGGTTCGTTGAAGAGACTGCCAAGGAGATCGATAAGCTGTTCAGGTTCATTTACGATACCCATAATGAGATCTGTAATTTCCTGACCAAGGTTAAGGCTTTCGATAAGAGCTTCAACATCGATAGCAGTTGTTACCATCTTGATGATAGTGAGAACTGTATCAGCTGCGCTGCCTACAACTACCTTGTAAGCTGAGCCGTTGTAGATATCGTACTTAGTATCGAGTGTAGTTGTCTTGAAGTCTACCTTACCGTTGCCGTCAGCATCTTCACCAGCCTTAGCTGCAAGTTCCATCCAGTTAAACTCGATGGGCTTAACTTCACCGAGACCATCAATTGATGAAAGGAGATCAGTGAGGAGAGTTGTGAGGAGAGCTGAAACGTCATCGCCTGATACGCGTACGTGGATACCAGCTTCAACACCGGGATGAGCCTTACCAATGTAAGTATCAACAACCTTGTTTGTTGCTGTTTCGTTACCGATATCACCAATGTTGATGTCGATAGCGAGAGGTATGATCTTATCAACCTGAACGATGAGCTGATTTACAGGTGCAATGAGGTTATCAATAATTGTTGTGATATCATCATTTGCAAGTGCATAGCAAAGGTTAGCAAGAATGCTTGTGAGCCATTCAATGGGGTTAGCAAGGATGCCGTCTTCGCCTGTTACAGCGCCAACAAGCTGGCTGAGGATCGGATAAAGTGTGCTGCCGTGGTTAGCGTAAACAGCGTCGTCATAAGCCTTCTGGCTCATAGCGTCGATACCGAGGAGTTCAAGAAGCGGGATGATAGCGTAGTTGTAACCCATACCACCCATAATATTGATTTCTTCGAGTACGCCGAGTGACTTACCAACAGGCTTCTTATCAGCTGCAGCAGCTTCAAATGTAGCTCTGTCCTGACCACCTGAAAGGATGAGTGCAAGGATCTGATCGAGAGGAGCAGTAAGATCACAAACGAAGTTTACAAGATCTTCAAGTGTTGCAATACCGAAGTTGTATGCCTTCATTGTGTATGTTGTCTTGCCTTCTGCATCAGTTGTAGCTGTGAAGCGAGCATCTCTTACAGCCTTCCAAGTTGCATATACATTACTGTTCTCATCGCTAAGGAATGCCTTAAGTGATGAACCGAAGTTACCCTGAGCGAATGCTGCGGGTGAAATATCGATGTCAAGGTTCGAAAGGTCATTTACATAGCCGAGAATTGCAGTGATGTCAAGATCTGCAAGAACAGGTACAAGGAGATTCATTACGAGTGCTCCGAGATCTGCATTCTTAACAAGATCAACAACAAAAGCTTCAAGTGATTCAACTACATTGCCTGAACCATCCTTAAGACCTACAAGACCAAGGATTGCAGGAATAGCTGAGTCAAGGCTGAGAATTGCATTGTTAAATTCTTCCTTCTTAGAAGCATCAAGTGTGCTTGCTACCTTGTTGATTGCGGGCTGGTTGCCAGCATCGTCACCGTATGACTTGTATTCTACAAGATACTTAACGAGGAGGCTGAGAAGTACGTTGAGAACTTCTTCGTCCTTGCCTGCAAGGCTTGTGATGATACCGTAAACCATATTGTCAGTACCGTCTGCGTTCTTTTCTGTAACCTTAAGTGCTTCACAGAGGATCTTGAGGAAGTCGTCTGTAAGAACTGTCTTAAGAACGTATACGAGAGCGCCACCGGTGTGTACTGTCCACTTAGTTACAGTTGCACCAACTGCTGCATTAGCAGGTTCTGTAGCTTCAATTGAAGCCTTAGCCATATCAACGAAGAATGTATCGGGAAGAGCATTGATAACCTTAACTACTTCACCCTTATTGTTTGTAATTTCAAGCTTGGGAAGGAGACCATTGATGAGGTCAATGAGGATCTTGCCGTTATTGCCTGCAATTGTAAGGATGTTTGTGATGTTAAGAGGTTTACCAAGGAGATCTACTGAGATGAGTGATTCGATGAGAGCATCGAGTTCAGCTCTTGAGATTGTACCTTCGAGAGCGTTGAGAAGTGAAAGTACGGGTGAAAGGAGATTTGTAAGAACAACTTCAACACCGTCGTTAGCAATCAGGTAGCTGAGGTTAGCTACGAGAGTAAGAATTGTATTGAAGGGTCTTTCACCGAGGCTTTCAACAAGTGCAAGAACATAATCAATAGTGTTACTGAGAGCTGTTACTGCATTGTCATTTGTGCCAAGGTCTTTCCATTCTGCGCCCATCTGATCAAGGCCGAGACCCTGAACAAGGAACTTAATAGCATTGTTATAACCTGCGTTACCGCGAAGCTGGATGTTTTCAACACCATAACCCTTAGCGATTACGAGATCCTTACCTGTGAGTAAGAATGCAAGTACGGGTTCTACAGCCTGAAGTACTGCATAGATGTTGCCGAGGAATTCAGCCTTAGTATCAACATTTGTGAAGATAGGATCATATGTTACTGTTCCGTCTTCTGCAACATTCTTATGTGCAGCGAGTACGTCTGCCCAAGTGATTGCACCGTTAGTACCTGTGCCACTGATGCCGTCAGCAACATAGAGCTTGAACTGGTTGTTACCACTCTTAGCTGCGAATGCAACAGGTGAAAGGTCGATGCCAAGGAGATCCTTGAGAGTTGTGCAAAGTGATTCGCTTAAGAAGCCGCCGATTGTACCCACGATAAGATTACTGATAGTGTTCATCATATCCTGAGTGAAGAGCTTATCATTAAGAAGTGTATTAATGATGTGTGTAAGAACAGCTGTATCTGCGGGAACGTTGTTAGCTGCATCCATAATATCAGCAAGGATGCCTGTGGGATTCTCGCCTGCGATGAGAGGAAGAACTACAGGAACAGCTTTACCGATAAGTCTGTCAAGAGTTTCGATTGCTGTATCAGCATCTTCACTGTTGTTATCTACATAACCAAGGTTCTTGAATTCGAATTCTTCTGTATCGATGTCATACTTACCTGTGAGGATAAGAACTACAACACCAACAAGGTTAACGATACCGTCGCCTCTGCCAAGTACCTTTTCAATGAGGTCTGTGAGAAGCTGGTTATCATCGCCAACAAGACCGAGTACAAGTTCCTTAATAGCTGCAGCATTGCTGTTTGTGAAGATAGCCTTAAGAAGAGCTACAAGAGTATTAGCAGCATTACCTGAAATGTTCTTGTATGTTGCATTACCGGTACCTTCAACTGTTGTTGTGATGCCGTTGATTGAGCTATAGCCATATACCATAGCTGAATCTGTATAGATGATGTTGCCGTTAGCGTCTCTGTCAGCCATAGCAGCAGCGAGTTCGAGCCAGTTGAGGTCGAGAGTTACACCAAGAGGTTTACCGTTAATTACGATACCGTCAAGGAGACCGCTGATGAGCTTGCTGAGAGCGTTAGCGCTTACGTCGAACTGGAAGCCGGGTTCAAGACCCTTCTTGTTTTCGATATCGAAGTCAACTGCAAATGCACCGCCTTCAATAGCAACCTTAATGCTGATGGGATATACTTCACATACCTGATTAAGGATTTCAACTACAGGAGCTACGAGGTTCTTAACGATAGCGTTGATACCGTCTGAACCGATGAAGTAGAAGAGGTTAGCTACAAGACCAAGAACTTCGTTGATAGGTGCAGCAAGGATTTCGTCAACTCTTGCTACGATAATATCAAGAACTACCTTGAGTGATGAGCCTGTTGCTTCTGCTGAAGCTTCAAAATCTACCTGGCTGGGAGCTTCTGCGCCGAGAGCCTCGAGAAGAGGAATAATTGCATAGTTGTAACCGTAACCACCGTTGATTCTGATGTCTGCACGAGTGTTGGGATCTTCGTCTTCAAGTGCGATAATCTGCTTACCGCTGAGAAGTACCTGGAATACAACATCGAGAGGCATAAGAAGGTCAGCAGCGAAGTTAACAACGTCGTCAAGTGTATCTATTTCGAAGTCGAATGCTTCTTCGCCTGTCTTAAGAACGTACTTGTCGCCGTCCTTAGTGAAGCGAGCATCTCTAACTTCTTCCCAAGTCTTAGCTGTACCGATGAATTCAGCAAGCTTAGAACCGAACTGAGCTGATGTTGCAAAGGTCTGAGGATCAATAGCAAGGTCAAGGTTTGTAAGATCATTTACATACTTGAGAATGTCATCAATCTTGAGGCCTGAAAGTACAGGAACAAGGAGACCCATAAGAAGATCGCCGAGATTTGCATCTGCAAGCAGACCGTCTACAAGAGCACCGAGGTCGCTGTTCTGGCCGAGGAGACCGAGAACTGTGCTGAGAACAGCATTGAGAGCTGTGATAGCATCGGGAAGTGCTTTCTTAACTTCTTCAGCGTTAGCTCCGAATACAGAGTAATCTACAGCTTCGCCTGTGAGATCAGCCTGAGGAATTCTTGTGTAGGTAATTGTGTAATTGTCAAGGAACATGATAATGAGTTCAACAATTGACATTTCCTTGTCAGCAAGGCTTGTGATAATTGTTGTAACTGTTGTTTCTACACCCTTACCGATGAGGTTAGCAATAACGTCGAGGAAGTCAGCGCTGAGAGCTGTGCTGAGAATATACATAAGTGTATCTGCAGCATTGTAATTCCACTCTGTTACTACTGTCTTGTTTTCTTCAAGACCGCTAGCAGGAGTTATTACGTCAACTGCTGCCTTTGAAAGGTCAACGAAGAATGTTTCGGGAAGTGCGTGGAGAACGTCAACTACATTATCGTTTGCATCCTTAATTTCAACACCGCCGATAAGGTTGTTGATAAGAGCAACAAGGTTTGCACCGCCGTTGTTACCGATTTCAATGAGGTCTGTGAGACCGTACTGCGTACCGTTGATATTGATAAGCGACTTAAGGATATTGTCAATCTGCTCTCTTGAGATTACGGGTTCAAGGAGAGTGAGGATTGAGAATACAGGAGCAAGAAGGTTCTTGATAAGAGGTTCAAGGTTATCGTTTGCAAGGAGATATGAGAGACCTGCAACGAGTTCAAGGATAGTCTTAACAGGTGCATTAGCGAGCTTACCTACAAGACCGTTCTGGCCGATAAGACCGTCAACGAGATATCCGAGACCTTCTGATGAGGTTTCAGCTTCTGCAAGATCAATGCCAAGAGCCTTGAAGAGAGGTACAAGAGCCTTATTGTATGCGTCACCGCCGGGAAGTTTGATTGCCTGGCTGAGGAGTTCAAGTTCGCCGCCTGCAAGGATGAAGTCAAGAACTGCATCGAGAGGTCTGAGGAGAGCAAGAACTGCATCTACGAACTGGTCACCGTTTGCGATGTTCCATTCTGTGTAAGCAACAGCTTCGCCGTCAGCGCTGTGAGCTGCCCATACATCTGCCCAAGTAGCTGCTGAACCGATATATGCCTTGATAGCATTATGTTCAGTTGCTGCTGCAAATGCTGCGGGAGCAAGATCAACACCGAGGAGATCTTTAAGAGTACCACAGAGATCAGGTGTTAAGAATCCACTGATAGCCTTAACAAGGATACCGATAAGATTGTCGAAGTTAGCCTCTGTGAAGAGAAGTTTTTCAAGGAGGTAATCGATCATACCGCTGAGGTCAGCAGATGCAACTGCTGCTGCACGGATATCACCGAGGATACCTGTAGCATCTTCCTTAACGAACATTTCGATAAGGTCAAGAGCTTCGCGTGTGATGATTGTATCGAGTCTTGTGATAGCGTCGTTGAGAGTTTCTGCTGTGTCAGCATCATCGAACATTGCGAGTACACCAAGATATTTGTAGAGAACTTCTGCAGATTCAATTGTGTACTGGCCTGTGATGAAGAGAACTACTGCACCAATAAGCTCTTTGATACCGTTCTGTTCGTAGATGATATCATAGATAATTGACTTAACGTCGATTTCGTTATTGGGCTTGCCGTCTTCGCCAACGCCGTCCATACCGTCGAGAGCATCGCCAAGGAGACCTTCAACGAGCTGTGCGATAGCAAATGTGTTTTCTTCTGTGAGAATTGCATTAATAAGTGTTGTGAAGGTATCTTCAGCATCACCCTTAATGTTGTACCAAGTAGCAGTTGTGCCGTCAGCCTTAGTCATAGCTGTGCCAACCTTGATAATATCGCCGTTAGCATCAACAGCTGCCATCTTAGCTGCGAGGTCAGTCCAGTTGATATCGAGACTGATACCAAGAGGATCTTTCACGCCGTCACCGTCTACGTCAACAACCTTGAGACCTTCAAGGAGATCGTTTACAAGATTGATGAGATCTGCGGGATTAACGTTAACGTTTACACCTGCGGGAACATTCTTAGTTGCGTCGTCGCCAAGTTCGAATTCGAAGATTGTATCTGCTGCAAGATCAACCTTAACACCGATGTGGAAGATAGGATCAATCTTAACGAGGAGATAGTTAACGAATGCGAGGAGGTTAGCAGCAACTTCGTTGACACCGTTAGTACCGATGAAGTAGAAGAGGTTAGCAAGCATTTCGAGGATGCCGTTAACGGGTGCACCAAGGATGCCTTCTACCTTAGTGATGATAGCATCGAGGATGGGATAGATGTGACCTACACCGTCTACAGTATCTGTACCCTTAGCAAGAAGTTCATAAGCTGCTTCTGAGGGTGCTTCGATACCGAGTGCTTCAAGAAGCGGGATAATAGCGTAGTTGTAACCCTTACCACCGAGGATACGGATATCATCGCCACGAGTACCGTCAGCATTTGTATCTTCAAGTACGATGAGTTCTTCACCGCAAAGGAGAAGTCCGAGTACCTGATCAAGAGGCATAAGAAGGTCACAGATAAGAGCTACGAGACCATCGAAGCCATATTCAAGACCAAGATCCCAATCAAATTCTTTGATTGTTGCCTTTTCAACTGAACCGTCTTCTTTGTATGTTACATCGAAGCGTGTTTCAAGTACCTGCTTCCAAGTTGAAGCTGAACCGATGAATTCGCCAAGTTTTGAATTGAAGGGTCCGTTTGCAAATGTTGCAGGATCAAGTGAAATGTCAAGGTTTGTAAGATCCTTCACGTAACCAAGGATTGCATCAAGGTCAAGGCCTGCAAGTGCAGGAACAAGGAGACCCATAAGTGTGCTGCCAAGGTCGAGACCGTCTACAAGATCAGCAAGGAATGCTTCGAGTGTAGCAAATGTCTTGCCGTCGTCGCTCTTAAGGAACATAGGAACGAGAGCTGCAACTACCTGATCAATAACATCGAGAGCCTGTTCAAGGTTTTCGTCTGTCATAGGTTTGTTGTGAGTTACATCAATCTTGTCGCCAAGGTCATTACGTGTGTATTCACTGTATGTGATTGTGTAATCTGTTACAAGAGTGAGGATAATGTCAACAATGCTGTTCTGCTTGCCTGCAAGGCCAAGGAGAATGCCGCCAACCATATCATCAGACTTGATATTGAGTTTAGCGCAGAGTGCTGTTAAGAAGTCTTCTGAGCATACTGTTGAAAGCACATACATAAGACCGTCAGCACCGTCGATTGTGAAGTTAGTTACTGCCTTATGTTCAGGCTGGTAATCATAGCCAACTTCACCTTCGCTGATAGTTTCTGTTTCAACTACATCGATTGCATAGTTTGCGATCTGTACGAAGAAGTCAGCAGGAAGAAGGTTAACTGTGTATGTTGCACCTGTAAGTTCATCTGTGATTTCAACTGAACCGATGAGACCGTTGATCATATTTACAAGCTTGTCGCCTGTATCGCCTGCGATGTCAGCGATGTCATTGAGATCCATACCGATGATACCCTTAAGAAGAGCGTTGATATCGTCCATATCAATTACTGCTTCAAGGAGGCTAAGGAAGCCTGTGATGGGAGCAAGGATACCTTCAATAGCTTCTTCGATACCATCTGATGCGATGAAGTATGAGAGACCTGCAAGAATATCGATGATTGTATTAATGGGAGCGTTACCGAGTCTGTCAACAAGACCGAGGATACCTCTGAGAAGTGATTCTACGCAACCAACTGCTGTATCAGCAATTGCGAAGTCAACACCGAGAGCCTTGCCAAGAGGAACGATTACGTTAGCCCAACCGTTGCCACCCTGGAGCTTAAGGTCGTCGATAAGGATTGTTACATCTTCACCTCTGAAGAGGAAGTCAAGAACCTTACTGAAGGGAGCTACGATTTCAAGGATAATGTCGATGAAGAGTTCTTCTTTATCGCTGCTGTAGATGAGGTCTTTGAAGCCCCAGCTGTATGTTGCATAGTTAGCCTTGTCTTCGCCGTCAGCAGTGTACATATTCACTACGTCTGCCCAAGTTTCGGAAGCGCCTACGAATTTCTTAAGATGTGTTGTGCCTGTTACGAAAGTAGCAAGGTCAATCTTCACACCAAGAATTTCGTCAAGAAGGTTGTTTACAGTTTCGAGTGTTGCAGCATCCATACCACCGAAGATACCAACAAGAGCACC
>JAZQZO010000064.1:0-2944 GCA_045634065.1 Acutalibacteraceae bacterium | reverse complement strand
CTCTCGTGAATTTGGTTCCGGCGGCAGAAGTATCGGCAAACTTGTTGCAGAAATTCTCGGTTATGACTATTATGACAGCGAGCTTGTTGAGAGAGTAGCAAAAGAGACAGGTTTCTCCGAAGACTATATAGCAGATGCAGGCGAATACGCCCCGGGAAGAAGTATGCTCTCTTATGCTTTTTCGACGGGTACTCCCCACACGGGTGCTTCAATGAATGCCACAGATTATCTTTGGGCAACCCAGTGCCGTGTTATTATGGAGCTTGCCGAAAAAGGTAACTGTGTCATCGTCGGCAGATGCGCAGACTATATTCTTCGCTCAAGAGATGACTGTCTGAATGTTTTCATCCACGCTGACAAAGACTACAAGGCAAAGCGCATTGTTGAGCTTTACGGTGTGACAGATAAGAGTCCCGAAAAACGCCTTAACGAAAAAGACGGCAAAAGAAAAGTAAACTACAAATACTTCACCGGCAGAGAATGGGGCAACCCTCAGAATTATCACATATGTCTCAACAGCGGTTATTTCGGTCACGAGGAATGTGCAAAAATCATCTCAGACCTGGCTAAAAAGTAATAATATAAAAAATTGAGGAACAGGTCACCCTGTTCCTTTTGTTTTATTAAGCAAGCTTTTCTTCTATATCTTTGCAAAGTCGCTTGTTAACCTTGACTTCAACACTTTCCGATACCTCGGCTATTTTCTTTTCAACAGCAGGCATCTTCAGCTTTTCGAGAATTTCTGCACGATACACAAAAATAAAACCGTCATCGTCAGAAGTAATGCTCTGTCTCTCAATCAGATATATACTATTGCCCGACTCTATAACCCCTGCCTGACCTTTGTTCAGCTCCGAAACATCGGAAAAGAAATTGTCGCCGTAAAGGACATCTCCTTGCTTCATAAGTGCCGTTTCAAGATTATGGGTAACAATAATTCCGATACTCTGATTATATTTTTCGTTGGCTTCGTTTATGGTCATCGCACCACTGTTGATGCTTTTTGCCATAGATTCAAACCTGGTTCTCAGGCTCTTCTTTTCGCTGTCGCTGAGAGATACACTCTCGCCCATATCACTGAGCTTTGAATATGAGGCCTCAATAGCCTTGAAGCCCACATAAGTTTTATCAAGTTCACTTTTTATTTTATCGGTACTGACAGGGTTCTTGCCATTCTCGCCGTAGTAGTGGTCAAGAAGCTCTTTCTTGTTGTACTCTGCCGTAATGCCTTGAGTTATATCCTGCTTGGTGACACCTATACTTTCATAATAAGCTGAAAAAAGGCTCCACTTGCTGTCGGTCTCTTCTGCAACAACCCTCTTATAATTGGCAGATAAAGTTATACCTTCCTCTTTCATAAGTACTCTCGTAGCTTCATAAGTCTTGCATTTTTCCAAGGCTTCATCAGCATTTTTACTCTCGCTTAGATAATAGGTATATACCCCTGACGGTATTCTGCTCTCACCTGCCATCACCGGATAACTTTCCCCGGTACAAGCAGAAAAACACAAAACAAACACCGCCAAACTTAAAACTAAAGCAAAAACTTTCTTCAACCCTATCACCTCGAATCTATAATATTATTGCACTTTCAAACCATAGTATATCACGATAAGAAGTGCTTTGCAACAAAAAATGCTAACCGAAAGTCACCCAAGTAGTAAAAGATATACAATATATAATAAAATTACATTTTTTACTTGACTTAAACAGCATAAGCTGATATAATTCTTAACTGTGTCAGTGCGCGAAGCATTATTTGACACTTTCCTTGCTCTATAAAAATTATAGGGCCAGAGACCAAAAGGAGGTAAACAGGCATGAACAATTATGAGACAATGTTCGTATTTTCAGTCAAGAAGGGTGAAGAAAGCGTAAAGGCTCTCGAAGAGAAGTTCTCAGATCTTATCGCTAAGAACGGTACTCTCGAAGCTAGCGTTCCTTTCGGCGGTAACGACGGTGTTCGCACACTCGCTTATCCCATCGATGATGAGACAACAGGCGCTTATGTTCTTATGACTTATGCATCAGCTCCCGAGTTCCCCGCTGAACTTGAGCGTATCGCTAAGATCACAGACGGCGTTCTCCGTGTTCTCACTATCAGAAAATAAGGAGGGGCTATTATGCTTAACTGCGTAACTCTTATGGGCCGTCTCACAGCAGACCCCGAAGTACGTACCACCACAACAGGCAAGTCAGTCTGCACATTCTCAATTGCTGTTGACCGTTCATTCGCAAGAGCAGGCGAACAGAGACAGACAGACTTCATCAACATCGTCGCTTGGGAAAACCAGGCTAACTTCATCAGCAGATATTTCGGCAAAGGTTCGATGATTGCTATTCAGGGTTCAATCCAGACTCGTCAGTACGAGGATAAGAACGGCAACAAGAGAACAGCTTTCGAAGTTATCGCTAGAGAAGTAAGCTTCTGCGGTTCAAAGGCTGAAACCGGTACAGTAGCTCCCGCAGCTGCAGCAGCACCTGCTCAGGCTCCTGCTTATCAGACAGCAGCTCCCTCAGATTTCGAAGAAATCGATGACGACGAAGATTTACCCTTTTAACTAAAAATATTAACAGGAGGCAATTCTCATGGCATACGAAAAAGGCGCACGTCCTAACAGAAAGTCACGCAAGAAGGTTTGTGCATTCTGCGTTGATAAAGTTGAAGCTATCGACTACAAAGACGTTCAGAAACTTCGCAAGTTCACATCAGACAGAGCTAAGATTCTCCCCCGCCGTGTAACAGGCACATGTGCTCGTCATCAGCGTGAACTCACAACAGCAATCAAGCGTGCACGTCAGGTTGCTCTCATGGCTTACACAGCTGACTAATTTAAAAAATTAAGACCGTTGCATTTGCAGCGGTCTTTTTTTATGTCTAAAACTCCCCTCACAAAAATATACTATACTGATTAACACTGAAGGGAGATATGACATATGACAG
>JAZQZO010000063.1:0-4487 GCA_045634065.1 Acutalibacteraceae bacterium | reverse complement strand
TCTAACTTTGCCGTTATAGTTTTTGTAAGTAGTTGTTGAAAGTTTAAATACAGTTACACTGTAAAGAGTCTCGTTTGATTCATAACCACAAGCCTTACAAGTACCTACTCTCTTACCGTTAGCTGTAAGAGTAGCGGGATTGAGGTTTTTATAATCAAAATCGTGACCAACCTTAGCAACAGTTTCCTGCTTTACAAATACGTGACCGCAAGTTTCGCAATGGCTACCTGCTGTAAGACCGGTTGCTGTGCAAGTGGCAGCAACCTCTTTGTCATTCACAGGGTTATGATTAGTTGCAGGAATAATCTGCTGAGCTGTGATAACAGTACCGCATCTTGAGCACTTTTCACCCGCAGTAAGACCTGTTTCTTCACAAGTAGCTTTTGTGCCTTCAACCTTTACAACTACGTGACCGAGTGCAGGAACTTTGTTATCACGATATGTATATCCGCAAGCACAAGTATTAACTGAACTACCTACATTTGTACAATCGGGATCCTTAGTAACCTGAGCCTTGTAGTCGTGAATATGATTAAACTTATCATATGAAACTTCGAATAAACGATCGTTTCCTGATGTCCAGTCAATTGAATACCAAGCAATAGGTGAACCTACATAATAAACATCCTTAATGCTTGAGCAACCTACAAAAGCATCATTGTCGATAACATCAACTGAAATAGGAAGTGAAAGTGTAGCGAGCTTTGAGCACTCACCGAATGCACCTTCTGAAATAACAGTAATCTTATCGGGGATTACAACCTTTTCAAGGCTTTCGCAGTCAAAGAAAGCATATGCACCGATTTCTGTTAAATTAGGATAAAGCATTGCACTCTGAAGTGAGTCGCAAGCAAAGAAAGCGTCTGAGCCGATCTTTTCGAGATCATATGGGAAGCTTACTTCTGCAAGCTCTGTACAGCCTTCAAAAGCGCTGTCACCGATAACCTTGATGCTGTCGGGCATAACAACCTTTGTAATGCCAAGGCAGTTTTCAAAAGCTCTGTCAGCAATCTTTACAACTTTTTTGCCTGAATATTCACCGGGAATAGTGAGTTCACCCGATGCAGTCTTGTTGCAAGAAGTAATCATAACGCCGCCTTCACAATCAGCAAATGAAAGAGCTGAAACATCAGCAGCACTTGCCTGCATAACAGCCAATGATAAAGCTACAACAAGCATAAGAATCAATGCTAAACTTTTAATAGTCTTTTTCATAATTCCACCGTCCGTTTCTGGTTATAGAAATATCTGTTATATAATACCATTAAAATCCTCTTATGTCAATTGAGAAAGGGAAATTAAACAGATTTTTCATCAATAATTTATATTATACATCGCAAGGTGTAATCTGTATGAAATTCTAAACATTATTTGTACCCTGCAAAAAAATCAGCAGATGCACCGTAAAAGATACATCTGCTGTACGATGTTTAATCGTGGAAGAACAACGGGAGTTTTTCAAGGAAGATAATGTCATCTCTGTCGGCAGCATCGCCCTCAGCAAGAATTGCAGCCTGAGCAACAATATTGCCGTCAAACTCTTCAACGAGCTTTTTAACCGCAAGAAGAGATTCACCGGTACTGATAACATCGTCTAAGATAATAACTTTCTTACCTCTGAGCTGCTGACCCTCAAGCGAATCCATAAACAGAGTCTGCTCTTTATCGGTTGTTATTGAGCGTACATTGACACTCACCGGTGACTGCATATAGAGTTTTGCGCCTTTACGGCAGATGAAATAGGGTTTGCCGCTCTGTCTTGCCATTTCGTGAGCAAGAGGAATAGCCTTAGCTTCAGGTGAAACGATAAAATCGAAGTCAGGACACTTCTTAAGAAGCTCACCTGCTGCGGCAACTGTCATTTCAACATCACCGAAAATTACAAAGCCTGCGATATCAAGTTTATCGTTAACTTTGCAGATAGGGAGTTCTCTCTCGAGACCTGCTATTGTCATTTTGTATGTTGCCATAATTTTCACCTCACACTAAACCTTCACCGAGAGTCTTTCCGCCTAAAATGTGGAAGTGGATATGATTTACAGTCTGACCTCCGTCTTTTCCGCAGTTGTTAATGATTCTGAAACCGTTCTCAAGACCCAGGTCCTTGGCAATTTTGGGAATAATCTCAAAGATGTGAGCAATTACAGCACTGTTGTCTTCATTTACTTCAGCCGCTGATGCAATGTGAGTCTTAGGGATAACTATAACGTGAACGGGCATCTGAGGTGCGATATCGTGAAATGCAAGCACTGTATCGTCTTCATAAACCTTATTTGAGGGAATTTCCCCCTTTACAATTTTACAAAAAATGCAATCCATAATTTTTTCTCCTTTATATTTACTTTTGAGGGAGGAAATCAGCTCACTCCCTCAAAATATTTGTTTCGTATCCGCTAGCCACGGAGGCGTTCTTTTTGCTTGGGCCGAAAAAGAACCAAAAATGCGCTATTATTTAAGCATACCTGCAAGTAATTCTTCTGCTTTATTTACAGCCTCGGGAAGTGCATTAACATCCTTAGCACCTGCCATAGCGCTATCAGGCTTACCGCCGCCGCTACCGCCTGCAAGTTTTGCAACTTCTCTTGCAAGGTTGCCTGAGTGAGCGCCTGCAGCAACTGCTTCTTTACCGCAGCATACGCAGATATTACCTGTACCCTTGGCTTTCTGAACACCTGCAATTACACCAACAAAGTTGTCGCCCTTGCTCTTTACAAGGTCGCACATATTACGAAGCTCGTCGGGAGTTGTGTCATCAAGGAATGCAGTAACAAGCATTACGCTGCCAACCTGCTTGGCTCTCGAAAGCATTGATTCAGTCTTGATGTTAGCAAGTACACCTGAGAGCTTTTCGATTTCCTTTTCCTTAGCCTTAAGGTCAGCCATAACGCTCTGAGCCTTAGTTGCAAGGTCGTTGGCATTTGCAGCCTTTAAAGCTGCGGCAGTGTCCGCAATAAGACCGAGTTTGCTGTCGATAAACTTCATTACGTTAGCACCTGTCACAGCTTCAATTCTTCTTACACCTGCTGCAACTGAAGATTCAGCGAGAATCTTGAAGATACCGATTTTACCTGTGTTTTCAACGTGAGTACCACCGCAAAGTTCAGTTGAGAAGTCGCCTGCTTTTACAACGCGTACTGTGTCACCGTACTTCTCTGAGAAGAGAGCCATAGCACCCATAGCCTTGGCTTCATCAATAGGCATTTCTTTGATGAGAAGATCGATGCCCTCGAGAATGATTTCATTTACCTTATCTTCAACAGCCTTGATTTCTTCCTTGGTCATAGCTGAGAAGTGAACGAAGTCAAAACGGCAGAGTTCACTGTCAACGAGCTGACCTGCCTGCTCAACGTGTGAGCCGAGAACTTCACGAAGCGCAGCCTGAAGAAGGTGTGCTGAAGTATGGTTTCTCATTGTTGCTTTTCTCTTTTTGTCGCAGTATGTTGCAACAGCCTTGTCACCGACCTTTATGCCGTCACCAGAAAGAGTACCCTGATGAAGAACAACACCATCTGCATCTTTAGTTGTCTTTGCAACTTCAAATGTCCTTTCACCGATTGTGATAACACCGCAGTCGCCTACCTGACCGCCGCTTTCGGCATAGAATGAAGTTTTATCAAGTACAATAACGGCGTCTGTGCCCTCTTCAATAATATCTTTTCTTTCACCATCTGCGATGATAGCTACAACTGTTGCTTCAGTGCCGTTTTCTGTGTAGCCTGTAAACTCGGTTGCTGTGATATCCTTAAGTGATACCCCTGAGTTTCTCCAGTCGCTGTCAGCAGCGTCACGCTTAGCGTTCTTAGCCTTGAGTCTGGCTTCTTCAACGAGAGCTCTGAACTTTTCTTCGTCAACTGTCATATTCTTTTCAGCGGCGATTTCTTTTGTAAGGTCAATGGGGAAGCCGTAGGTATCCTGAAGCTTGAAAGCGTCATCACCTGAAAGAACGCCGTTTTCACTCTTTGCCATCATTTCGTTTAAGAGACCGAGACCTGAGTCAATTGTCTTATAGAAGCTATCTTCTTCCATAGCAATAACTTTTTTGATGTAATCCTGCTTTTCAACAAGGTTGGGATATGCATTAGCATTTTCAGCAATAACAGTTTCGCAAACCTCTGCAAGGAAAGGTCTGTCAATGCCGATGAGTCTGCCGTGTCTTGCCGCACGACGGAGAAGTCTTCTGAGAACATAACCTCTGCCGCTGTTTGAGGGAATAACACCGTCACCAACCATAAATGTAGTGCTTCTGATGTGGTCTGTGATAACACGAAGAGAGATATCTTTATTTGCATCATCGTGGTAGTTGATACCGGCAATCTTAATGATGTGCTTCATAATGTTCTGAACGGTATCAACCTCGAAGAGATTATCAACATCCTGCATTACACAAGCAAGTCTTTCAAGACCCATACCTGTGTCGATGTTGCAACGGTCAAGCTTTGTATAGTTACCTTCACCGTCATTTGAAAACTGTGTGAAAACAAGGTTCC
>JAZQZO010000062.1:0-4240 GCA_045634065.1 Acutalibacteraceae bacterium | reverse complement strand
ATATTGAGCATCAGCAAAAGAAAATGTCGAAAGCATATCTGATGAATTGTTCCCGAGTAAGAATGCATCAAAAGTGTTTTTCGCACGGTCATACATTATGTTCTGCGACTTGTAATCAGCTGATATTGTATCGGTGTTGTTGTGTGATACAAATGTAATATCCTGAGGCTTAACATTTATCTCAGGTTTACGAGAATTACCGGAATCAACAGCAACGGTAATAGAAACATCACTACCATCGATATTGAAATTAACAATTCTGCCGACACCATGCTCATCATATCCATTCTTATAAACAGTAAAAATAACATTATCCGAAAAATGCAAAGAGTTAGAAAATCTGTCTTTTATATCTGTCTGAACAGATAAAGCCTGCTCATTCGGAATAATAAAATTACGGCCAAGACGCTCGTCAATATCCTTCTGCTTGACAGATACTTCATCATCGGCATACATAACATCAGGTTCAAGACCATATTTCATTCTACCCTGCATAAATACCTGACGTTGACTGCGAGTAAGGTCAGATGCAACAGCAAATGCATCATCACTGCGAGATACAGTTTCAACAGATTCAAGTTCATCTATACTCAAAGGAGTAATTTCAGAACCGGAATATAAAGAACCATATACATTATCTGTAGATTCTATTTCGTCATTGGTATCATAATAATCCGATGGCTCAGGAAGATTTTCATCAGAATAAAATTCATCGGAAATAACATCATTTTGTGAATTAAGACTTTCGAGAGGAGCAAAATCAGAAGTTGAATTAGAAGAAACATTAAAAGATTCTTGTTTATGTTTTTCAAAATCATCCTGCAGCTTTTCAAAATCGTTCTGAGAAATAGGAGAATAATCGTATAATTTTTCAAAGTCGTCAGCTAAAACAATGTTGTTAGGTGAAGCAACCAAAACCTCATCAGAATTATCTTCATATACAGCATCAAAGCCTTTTTCTACCATAAATCTATGAGTTTCCAAAAAAGAATAACCATATCCGCCGCCATAACGGTGCTCGGGCATATCGTCACGAGCAATAGGATGTCCAGCAAGAATATAAACCTCGTCAATTGCACTGTCTTTGCCATCAGCAACAAGAATAGCTTCGTCAAGATCCTTAAAGCACACATACTCAGAATATGTGTGAGTTTTTCCGTTACGTTTTGTCTGATGAAGCTCAGTAACACAATAAAATTTAATTGGTTGACCATTTTCATCGCTCCATACAATACGAGGATGTAAATCATCCTTGCGAACTGCCAAACGAAGAACAAAACCGTTTTTCTGAAAATCGTTATATCTTTCAGATTCATAAGTAACATCTACAGAAGGAGCAATACCGTTCATATCACGGTACATTTCATCAATAGAAATACCGTCAGTTTCATCAATAAAATCACTATCAGTTTGGTTAATATTAACATTGTCAACTTCGGTGTTTTGTGGTAAACTTTGTCTCGAGGAATGCGTAACTGGAGCAGTGTTATACTGCAAGGCCATAGAGCCACGACCCAGGGTCCCATTCCTCTTTTTTGTTTTATTGTAAGTTTGAGGTATAATTTGACCAACATTATATACCGTATTAACTTGTCCATTATGACCAACGGAAAAAATAACTCTATAATACGAACCGTCGAAGTCTTCAAAATAAGCAGTGCGATATTCAAAACCATCTTTTGCAAAAGGATGATTTTTTTTATCAGGTTCAAGAGGTTTGTTATTACCATTAGATACTTGTGATATTTCATCAATATGTGATTCAATACGAAGTTTTAATAAATATTCATCATCGTTAAGCCTGCGTTTGTTTCCGCCTTTTTCATTGATTACGTTCCTATACCGAGCTTTACCGGCGGTATCCCTTGTGATTGTAAGTTTTTCGCCATCAATGCCAGTAAAAACAACATCTTTACCCTGACGAATTTCGTTGTTAATGTATCTCATAACATCGTTAGGCCACTCTTTAATATCGTCACCTTTTATAATTTGTCGAGAAGCTTTAACAAACTTTTTATTATCAGGCAAAGTGACAATGCTATGTTTTGTAGAATGACCAAATATAGGATGATCAGCAGAAAAACGACTCTCACCAACAGCACCTTTAAATATCTCACCAATACTTTCAGAATACTCATTGAGCTTTTCAGCGGCCAAAGAGTATGGATCATCCTTCTGTTTACTCATAGACTTGTATCTATGAGATGAATTTTCAAAGAAAGTGCGTACATTATCAAATATGCGCTGTAAAGTTCCCATGTCACGCTGAGCATAATATTTAATTATGTCACGGTTGTTTAAAACCCTTGCAAGTACATCAGCGATAATTTCTTCTTCAAGAATTGCATTGTCTGAAGCTTTGTTTCCGGTAAGAACATTTTTGTATCTTTCACGAGTAAGCGCATCAAGCGAATTCACAAGCTCAGGATACTCAGATAAAATCTGAAGAACATTATTCTGCAAAATAGTAAATCTGCCGCCACCGTTTGAAGCATCGGAAGCTTTTAAAGAATGAACTATCTCATGCAATGCAGTCTGGAATAACGGATCCTTTCCATAAATATTTATATTGATGTGTGCACCGTTTTCATCAACGGTAAAATTACCATAATCATAATCGGGATTTTTAGCACCATCAATAAATTCAGGAATAGCAACAAAATTAACATTAACACGTGCACCTGATGAAATCTTCCTTAAAGCATTAACTTCAATACGGCTGATTTTACCTTCTTTAACTGCAGTTTTAAACTCATCACTTGTATCATCAAACACAACCTTCTTCATAGATTCGTAAACCTGATTAAGTGCTAAGCTGTCTGCAGAATTAGGATTCTTGCGTATAAGCTCTGATGCATTAAGCATATTTGCTATCTCACCGGGAACAGTATAAGTATTGTTGTCCTTATCATAATAACCAATACGCTCAATAGCCTTTATGGCATCCTGTGCAGCTTTTTGTGTTTTCTCATCAGCAATACCTTTTGTATATGCAAGAGATCCAAATTTCTTTATAGCAGCATCAGCTGTGCTTTTTGCTTCCTTCGAAGGCGATGCTTTAAGGCCTACAATCTCAACACCACCGCCAAATAAAGCGGACCCAAGAAAACCGCCAAGAAAGTTCATTGCAAGGTTGCGTGTGCTGTATTCCCAGTTGCCGTGATTCTTTAAAGATATTCCGTCAATTATAGGTTCAGCAAAATATGAAAGAACTTCTTCCACACCTTCACCGCCTGCCTCAAATAACACACGAGCTATCCTCTGCGCAGGTTCTGAATTGAAAAACCTGCCAACAGATGCCACATACTTTGATGTTGCACCTTCACCAAGTCCGGGAATACCACCGGCAAATTTTTCAACAAGCATTTCTGCCGTAGCATTTAAAAAACCGTTAAAAGCAGCTTCACCTTCTGATGCACCGTTTTTTCGTGCTTCAGCATAAGAATTACCATATATTGATGTACCCATTACAGCCATACCTGCACCGGGCAATACAATATTTGCGGCGATAGTAGGTAATATCTGCACAGTTCCGCCAAGTAGTGTTGCTGCAGTTTTCTGACCTTCGGGCATTGCATCAAATTTGTAATCATCATCTGAAGATCTGTCCATGTTGTCAATTGCAGATTTAATTCTGTAATCATCAGACACAATGTCTGCAAGCGATAACCCTGCATTGAGAATACCCCCGGCATACTGCTCTAAAGTATCCCTTGCAGCATCACCGGTCTTACGGATAAACATACCTGCACGGTCAAGACCTGCATCTTTAACATAACTTCCATCGGGATTTTTACGATATATCGAAGAATTCGCATTATTGTAACGTGACTGGATGTACGATGCCAATTCGCCAAGACCGGCTTTTTTCATCTGTTCAAAATCAAAGACGTCATTTAATACAAGCGTTCTTATCTGATCATCTGTTAAATCTTTAATCGCAATATCATGTATACCTTTAGCACCTGCTTCGTTTGATACAGGCATGTTGGAAAGTTTTGTTCTGTCAATACCTCTGTCAATAGTGTATTTGCTGTCCTTAACAGGTGAATATAGCTGATTGACACTCTGTGATATTGCATCATTGGTTCGTGCAAGAACATCAGCGTCAATACCTTTAACAGATGCACCACCTGTGGAAGCTCTGTAATACTCATCACGAAGTCGGGGCAAATCCGAATAAATGTCCTCAAATACAGCAGGTAAAAAACCGTTTGCACTTTCAAACTGACGAATAGCT
>JAZQZO010000061.1:0-5777 GCA_045634065.1 Acutalibacteraceae bacterium | reverse complement strand
AAATGGCTTGATGAAAATATTGCAGCCGCAGTTAAAGATGACCCTGAAAAGCCGGTGTTCATCTTCCAGCACGAGCACGTTAAAGATACGGTTTACGGCAGCAGTAAAACTGACGGTTGGGGATTGGATGTTTTTACACAGGTACTTGAGAAATATCCTCAGGTGATACATATTTCCGGACATTCACACTTCCCGGCAAATGACCCCAGGGCTGTGTGGCAGGGTAGTTTCACAGCTATAAATGACGGTGGTCTTGCTTATTTCGAGCTTGCTGTAGACGGCAGAAACGGACAGTTCCCTGAGGAAAAAGACAGAATGACTCAGGCTCTCATTATCGAAGTTGATGCTGATAACAGAGTCCTTGTTAAGGTATGGGATGTAGATGCGGGCAAGATTATGAGAGAGTTCCTCATTGACAATATCGCCGAAGAAAACAAGGTAAAGTATTCATTTGAGGCCAGAAAAGAAGCTGCGAGTGCTCCTGTGTTCTCAGAAGAGGCAGCTCTCAAGTATGAGAAAAAAGGTCTGATGCATTATGTAAGCGTACCGCAGGCAAAGGTAAGCGAGGATAATGAGGTATTTATTTACAGAATTTACGTACTCAATGAAAAGGGCAAAACCATTTATAAAGATTGGGAATTCTCAGAGTATTTCTTCTCTGATATGCCTGAAAACATCAGTTTCGATGGCTTTATCGCCCTTGGCAAAAACATCACCATTAAGGTAGTAGCTGAGGATGTATGGGGCAATACAAGTGAGCCCTTAGAAATTAAAGTTCAATAATAAATTCAAACAGAGGTGTAGTGATGAGATATTTTAAATCTCTACTCGGAAAAATTAAACAAAACTGGAACGAACCGCCTTTGGGAAATTACATACCGTATAAAGAGGTTGTGAACATCGGTGCTGCAGGTTTTGGTGTACACTGGGCGAGTACCCTTGCTGCCACAATAGGTCTTGATGCTTCTAATTTTCTGGTGGGTGCAAGCATAGGTCTTCAGCCGGTACACCTGTCGGTTATGCTTATAGTTGCTAATCTTGTAGGTATGCCTATAGCTTTTTTCAGAGGTTGGTTTTTTGATAACCACAAAATGCCCGGTGGAAAATTTATCCCCATAATGCTTCGTACTCCTATACCTATAGTTGCAATTTCAACTGTATTTGTGTGGCTCCCGTATGAAAGCTGGAGTTACTGGACAAAGGTTGCTGTTGTATGGTGTATGTATATGCTTTTGCAGTTTTTCCTGTGTCTTTACAGTGAGGGTTGGGCGTTTTTTCAACAGGTTGTTTCTCCTAATGCTCAGGAACGCGCGCACGTTATGAGTATTTCGCAGATTCTTTATTCTCTGGCACCGACCATAACCGGGCTTGTTATTCCTACCGTAGCGGGACTTACCTTCGGTATGAATAATATCTGGACATACCGTATAATTTATCCACCCTTTACTTTAATCGGTGTTGTGGTACTTCTTATCTTTTTCCCGAAACTTAATGAGAGGATTATTCTTCCTAAGCGTGGTGTAGAATATGTAAGTATCATCGATGCTCTTCGCGAGGTAGCAAAGAACAAGTATTTCTGGATAATCAATTCAGCAGGTTGGGTAGGTTTTCTTGAAAGTGCTTACGGCGTAATACTCAGTTGGTCATTTGTTTATGCTTTCGGTGGTGAAAAGCAGGCATATCTGGGCCTTGCAAACACTATAATAGGCAACGCGGCCTTATGGTCAATGGCTATAGCACCTTTTATTATGAATTGGATGGGCAAGAGAAATCTGCTTATAGCCCATAACATAGTAAACGTTATACTGCTTATGCTGTTGGTACCCTGCTATAAAAACCTGTTTCTGGTATGCGTAATCTTTTACATAAACACATTTGTCAACACCTTCCAGAATATCTATTTTCCGAATATTCAGGCTGATATGAGAGACTATCACCAATGGAAAACAGGTGTACGAGTCGACGGACTCTTTGGCCCTTTAGGTTTAATCGGAACCGTTTTAGGTTTTGCTACAGGTCTTGTATTGCCGACGATTTATGAATATATGGGTCTTAAAGATAATTACGATGTGCTTTATAACGATGAAATGCGTAACAATCTTTTCGATGTTCTTATAATAGCTTCTATCATCGGTGCGATTTTGAATCTTATACCATACCTGTTCTATGACCTGACCGAACAAAAACACCGCGGTTATGTCAATGTGCTTAAAATCCGCGCTATGTTCGAAGATTACGGAAACGGTGAATTGGATAACGGACAGTTGATTGAAGCTATGGGAATAATCAACGCTTCAAGGAATAATCTGCAAAGAAAAATTGTCGATAAATCTAAGCTTAAAGCAGCTAAAAAGCTTAAGGATAAAGAAGAGAAAATAGCTTTAATTGAACAGGCAAGAGCTGAAATCCGTGAAGTCAAGAATCATAATAAATTGATTTCTAGTCTGCCTATTGTTGCTGAAGAGCTGGATAAATTCAACACAAACAGATATCAGGTACAGCTTGAAAGAGCTAAGCAGACGGTCGCTCTTGGCGAAGTTTATCTTTATTCAGATTGGAAAGATGAAAAAATAGCAGCTAAACGTATGAGCAAAGCTACAAAGCAAGACAGAATTATCCGCGCTGATGCAATAAAAACAGCTATGGAGAAAAAGCGTTCATATAAACTGCTGAAAAAATACGGCAATGAAAATCTTGTTGTTCCTAATAATCTCATACCCGAAGAAATAAAGAACAGAACTTTCAATAGCGAAAAAGAACGCAGAGAAGCCAAGAAAGAGCTTAAGGCTTACACTAAGGGCATTTCAATTTATCGCAGAATCACAAAACCGTATTACGATGCTAATAATCTTGTAATTCAGCAAAAAAATTACAATAAACTTGATGAAATTGAAGCTCTCTACGACAAGGTTATCTCCTCTGAAAACTGATAATTACCCAAAACAAAAGTTCCTCATTGCCAACCAATGAGGAACTTGATTTTTTATTCTTATTTCACCTTTACTGATGAAGCCTTTGACCAGGCTGAGTATGCAACTTTTGTTTCACCGTTAACCTTAAGTGTCTTATATGTTCTGATTCTTACGTAATATTTCTTGCCACTCTTGAGTGAAGAAACTGTTTTTGAAGCAGATGAACTGCCGGTTACTTTGACAATTTTAGCACCTGTGAAATCAGCTGACGTTGAATACTGAATCTGATATCCTGCCACACCTGCTTTAGCTGTCCACTTAGCGATGAATGATTTTGCCTTCTCGCTCTTGAGTGATTTGAAAACAGTGGAAACGGTCTTTGTGATGCCTGTTATTGATTTCCAACTTCCGTAGAACTTCTCGCCGTTTTCTTTGGAATAACCTCTGATCTTGAAGCTGTAAGCAGTACCTGCCTTGAGGTTTTTAACAGTATAGCTGAGGTTGTCACTGCCGATTGTAGCGATAACCTTTTTTGCCTTTACGTCGTAAATCTGATAGTAATCTGTTTCGCCACTCTTGTCTTTCTCCCAGGAGAACTTAAGTGAAGAAGCTGTTGCCTTTTCAACTTTGAGACCTGAAATTGCGACAGGTACAACAGTGAAAGTAACAGTCTTTTCACCGGTGTAGTTGCCGATGCCGCGAAGAGTAGCCTTCTGCTTTCCGACGTCATCATATAAGATTTCACAGACAAAGTCTTTGCCCTGAGTAAGACCTGAAATTTTAGCGGTAGGCTTTTTGCCGTAAGCTACTGTTGTTGCTGAAAGTGTAGCTTTTAATTCACTGATATTTTTAGGAGTTATTTCATAGCTGAAAATCTCGTGAACATCATAATATTCATTTTTCATTTCAACTAAAACTGAATAAGCTGAACCTGCATTGGTACTTGCCTGAGGATATGTAACAGAGTAGTCGGTACCATTAGTGAAAGTCTTGCCGCTGTTATCGCTGAGAGTAACGGCAGGAGTCTGAGCTTTGCCGTTATAAACGAAGCTGTTTTGTGAGAAAGATACGTTTATTTTCTCAATGGGGAATACTTCAAAATGCTCACAGACGGTGCATTCTTTTTCTATATAACCATTTGAGTACTGGTCAGCTTTTTCAATGTTGAGAACATTATAAGTGTGGCTGTGCTTGTTTATTTTACCCGAAACAACAACTTTATCTTTAGTTTTGCAGGTTATCTTGATTGTATAGCTCTGGTTTGCTGAAAGTTCAACGGCAGAAATACACTTGCTTGAATAGCCTTCCCAATAGTCGAAACCGATTTCTTTACCCGCAGCGTTATATGTGCTGGTATAGGTTTCTTTAGGCAGGGGAGAGTCAAGCGCAATTTCGTACCAGGCTGTTTCTTTAGCTGTGAAAGTAAGATAATAGGCTTTGCTTTTTTCGTTGTAAACTATCTCGAAATATTCACCGAGAGCAACAGGAGAAGCATTCTGAGCGTTTTCACCTTTAGCACTTACTGAAAGGCAAGTGAAAACAAAAATCGAAAACAGAGAAAGAATTAAAACAAATAATTTTTTCATCGGGGTTAGCTCCTTTTTATATTAGATTTGTTTATAATATTTTTCTTATTTATACACTATATCATATTGGTGAGGGAAAATCAACATAGAATCGCTAAAACCTCAGAAGGCTTAAGAAAAAACAATTTTATTTTTTCCGGGTTTTTAATATTTATGTTGAAAAGGGTAGAATTATTTGTTATAATTAGATTATCTGTAAAAAGGAGAAATGACTATGGAAAACAATGCTACGATTATAGCTCTTTCCGGTAAGGGCGGTGTGGGAAAAACTTCTATATCTGCGGCTATCGTAAAACTATTGGTTGAAGCATACCCTGACAAAAAGATTCTTGCAATCGATGCCGATCCTGCCGTGGGACTTTCGACGGCTTTGGGTATTGATGTGGAAACAACTATTGACGATATAAGAAAAGAAATAGTTGCGACTGTTGAAGACGGAAAACCAAAGGCTGCAATTGGGCTTTTAGGTGATGCGCGATATAAGATTTTCGATGCTCTGGTTGAGACTGACGGCTTTGCATTTATAGCTGTCGGCAGACCTGAGAGTGCAGGCTGTTACTGCAAAATCAATGCTTATCTCAAAGAGGTTATCAGTATTCTCTCTTCAGATTTTGACTATGTTGTAATTGACGGTGAGGCAGGCGTTGAGCAGATTAACAGAAGAGTTATGGAAAAGGTAACCCATCTTCTGCTTATCACCGACGCCAGCAAGAAAGGCACCCAGGTTATCAGTACCATAAAGAGCGTAGCTGATGAGCTTGTTATGTATAAGAAACTCGGTGCAATTGTCAACCGCATTCCCGACGAGAGCGTTATCGAGCATATTAACACAGGTGATATTCCCGTACTGTCCTATATTCCGACTGACAGCAACCTTGCAATTTTCGATATTGAAGGCAAGGATATCACAAAGCTGCCTGACGACTCAAATGTGGTTGCAGGTGTCAGAAAAGCTCTGAAAGAACTTGATATATTATAAGGAGAAAGGTATGAAAGATTTAAAACATCTTTATGAATTTGAAAAGCTTTTGCAGGAAGCTAACAATGATCTCGTGCAAAAAGCTAAAGATGACGGCGGTATCGCATTGGGGTATACCTGCTATCATATTCCCGAGGTACTCCTCAACTGCTCTAACTGTTTTTCAGTCAGACTCAGAGCGCCGCGTACCGGCTCAATGGATATTGCAACTTATTATATGAGCAACTTCCTTTGCGGTTATTCTAAGGCTATACTTGAAAGAGCTATTGAGGGCGGTTACAACTTTCTAAATGCACTTCT
>JAZQZO010000060.1:0-9373 GCA_045634065.1 Acutalibacteraceae bacterium | reverse complement strand
CGGTGGCTTCGGCGGTTTCGGCATGGGCTCATCAGATGTAAAGCTTCAGTATATCGACGACGATGCAGACAGCTATCAGAACATTTTCGGCAGTGCTAAGACAGATGTTTCAAAAGCAGACGAAAACCGCCTTATTGAAGCTCTCAGGAGACTCACAAACGGTGAGGATATTGAAAACACAGTAGATATTGAAGCTGTAATAAACTACTTTGTGGTACACAACTTTGTTGTCAACTCCGACAGCTACACAGGTTCAATGATTCACAACTACTACCTCTATGAAAATGACGGCCAGCTGCAGATGATTCCTTGGGACTACAATCTTGCTTTCGGCAGCTTTATGTCAATGGGCAGTGCAACAAGTTCGGTCAATGACCCTATTGATACACCTTTATCAGTCAGCGGTTCAGGCGACAGACCTATGATTGACTGGATTTTCAGTAATGAAGAATATACTGAGCTTTATCATCAGATTTTCGGTGAGTTTATTGAAAAGTATTTTAACAGCGGTTACTTTACAGAGATGATTGACAGTGTAACGTCGATGATTTCACCTTATGTTGAAAAGGATCCTACGAAATTCTGCACATACGAAGAATTTGAAAAAGGTGTCGCTACTCTTAAAGACTTCTGTCTGCTTCGTGCTCAGAGCGTAAAGGGTCAGCTTAATGGTACAATCGGCTCAACATCTGCAACACAGAAAACTGAAACTCTTATTGATGCAAGTCATATTAACACAAGTGATATGGGCTCTATGGGCGGCGGCAAAGGCGGTATGAGCTTCCCCGGTGGTAATATACAAAAGCCACAGGGCAGCTCCGACAGCAATGCAGATAATAATTCCTATGTTGAAAAGCCGTCAACAGACTCCGACAACACAGAAAGCGACGACAACAGTGGTAATTCAAGACCTCAGATGCCGGGGAATTTCGGCGGCGGAGCAAGACCTGAAATCAGCAACGGAGAAAGTACCAACTCGCAGGAAAATTCAAACGGTAAGATGCAAAGACCTGACGGAAACTTCCCCGACAGAGGACAGTCACAAACTCAGACACAGAATATGATTTCTGCGTCATCCTTGGTGATGATTGGTGTAAGTGTATTAATTCTTTGCTTGGGCATTGTTGTTGCATTGAACTTTAAAAGGCGCAAGTAAAATTGAAACTTTTTCTATGTGGTGTCGGTGAAAACCGACACCATCTTTTCTTTTTCGAAAAAGTCCTTGACAAGTGGACGAATGTTCTTTGTAATAATAAATTGGTAAATAATGTATTTGCCATACAACTGAATAGAATCTGAAACACATATTTTTTACTTATTGGCTTTATGCCACACATATTATCTGACCGAAAAAGTATAGTCCGATACTCGGTTGGTAACATACGGACAATCAGAGCTTAAACTTTAAGCCGTTACATAGTTTCAGTGCAAACTGTGCGAGAGGATGAAATGTTCTCCCGCTATTTGTGTTGTCTATGTGACGGCTTTTTTTGTTTTCTGAAAATCAGGAACAATTTTATGTGGCTTATTCCCATTACTTTTAGAGACAGTTTCTTTATATAATAACTGCCACACCAAAGCATCTTGGTATAAAGGATACTACAGCCACCTTAGAAACTTTCTGATATATCAGGAACATTTTTAGGTTCATAATTCCCATTTATATATAGAGCAAGTTTTATCGTTTTCCTGCGTACATACGTACACTCGTACGCACGTACGCAGAGGAACACCTTAAATCTCATATATAAATTTGTGCGGTATATAAGTGAGGCTACATACACTGACCTACCTGACGGCAAGGAGGTTAAATAAAAGGAAAGGAGTAAAAACAAGTAAATGGTGTTTTTGCTTCATTAATAAGTCGCTGTTGCTTTCTGCTTGGTTCTAACACTTCGTTTTCATATTGCTCTTTTACTTGCTTTTCCCATTCTGCCGCGGCTTTCTCTGCGGCTTTTAGTGCCTTGTTAGGTGTCAATCCCTCAGGCGCAAACCAAGTTGTATATTGATTGATTTGCTTTCCGATTTCGTTTCTTCCGAGATATGCGCGGAACTTGAAAGAAACTGTTTTGCCGTTCTTCTTGTTTTCAATTACTGTTGCCATAAAAATAAATCCTTTCCGTGCATTAATGCTTCAGAATGGATTTTTTAACGATTTTGTGTGCTTTTTTGTGTGCTTTTTTTCAAGTTTGAAGCAAAGCAAAAAAATAAGAATCGTCAAAACCCTTGAGATTTCAACGATTCTTAATGGTCCGAGTGACAGGACTTGAACCTGCGGCCTCTTGGTCCCGAACCAAGCGCGATACCAAACTTCGCCACACCCGGATAACTTGGGATATTATACACGATAATACACTAAAAATCAACTGTTTTAATAAAAATTATTTATACTTTGCTCTCCACAAACCATTTGCCGTTTTCTGCGAAAATATAAGTCTCTTTACCTTCAATTCTGACCGTATAACGAATAGCCGTACCACCAACCTTTTTTGCATATGCACGTCTGATGTCAATCACCTTATCTATATTGTAACTTCTGCCGTCCTCCCAGGTGACACTCACAGGACGAATATTACCCTCTTCATCAGTCTCGGCAAGTACCCTGACAAAAACTTTTCGGCTCATTGTTTCTTCATCTCTTTTCTCACTTATACATTATTGTCGGCAAAGGTGATTTTTTACCCTCCATATCGGGCATCTTCTTCTCCAGCATAAAGCAGCAATTGAAGGCCGCATCCTTGCCGAATTTTTCTCTCAGCGAAAGTACCGTATCATCTATTTTTTTACGCTTGTCACGCTGTCTGTAGTCGCCTGTCAAATCTAGCTGTACCGGTGCATTTTCGTCTCTGAGATTTATAGCGCGTACGCTGAGAGCCCTGACATTGCTGACCCATTTATAATTTTCTTTAAACAGTTTCAGAGCAGTTTCCGATAACTCCATTGCCGACTGTGTCGGGAACTCTGTTTCGCATTGAAATTGCTTGGTCACAAGAAATGTGTCCCTGACGGAAATCTGCACGGCAGTAGCTGATAATTTTTCCGCCTTCAGCCTCTTGGAAACATCCTGACTAAGGCGCAAAAAAGCAAGCCAGACCTCATTGTCATTTGTCAGATCTTCTCTGCAAGTTACTCCGTGACCTATACTCTTAACCTCTCTTTTATAACCATCAGGCATAACTCTGCTGTTATCGTACCCATTGGCATATCGCCACATATCCTCCCCTATGACTCCAAAGGTGAGTTTCAGCCACTGGCTCTCAGTTTTGGCAAGGTCCCCGACAGTGTGAACACCATAACTTTTCAGCTTTTTAGCCGTATTTCTGCCGACTCCCATAATACTGCTGACAGGAAGCGGCCAGACTATATCTTTGTAGTTATCCTTGGTTATAGTGACTACCTCATCGATACCCGCAAGGTCACTGCCTAGTTTGGCAAAAATCTTGTTGTATGATACACCTATAGAAACAGTAATACCCAGCTCGCTCTTGAAAGCCTCTCTTATGCCATTGGTAATGTTCTCCACACTGCCGAAAAGCAAAATGCACCCGGTTATATCGCACCAGGCTTCATCGAGACCCATCGGCTCGATTTTGTCGGTGTAGCGTCGGTAGATGTCTCTTGCAAGGGCTGAATATTTCGCATAAATATCAAAGTGCGGCGGTACCACTATAAGTTCAGGACACTTACGTTTGGCTTGCCAGATGGCTTCGCCTGTTGTAACGCCGTATTTTTTTGCTTCGGCAGTTTTTGCTAAAATTATGCCGTGTCTGTCCTCCACACTGCCACCGACAGCAACCGCCTTGCCTTTGAGTTCAGGATTCAGACTGCACTCAATGGAAGCATAGCAGGAATTCATATCCGAATGTATGATGATTCTTTCCATTTCTGCCGCCTTTCCCTTGTGAACATTTGTTCGTTTGCTGATTATATTATACTGCTCTTAATCTTCTTTGTCAATAGTTTTGCAAAAGTTAAGGCGGCAAGTTTTACCTTGGCACCTTGTTTTAACCGAAATATATATCTGCATATTCTATGAATTTTTCATCTTTTTGGTACTCTGCCGATTTTTTAAGGCAAGCCTCTTCAGTGAATGGTCTGCTTTCTTTTATTTTCAGAATTGCTTTCTTAAGAGCTTCTTTGTCGTTCTTTTCTACTGACATACCACAAGTATCATCTATAATTTCTGCACTGCCGCCTGTCTTGAATGTCAGCACAGGAGTACCGCAAGCGAGAGCTTCAATATTCACAGTCGGGAATGTATCCTCTCTCGTAGCATTGACAAACAAATCACAGGCTGAATAGATTTCTGCAAGCTCCTGCTGATTTTCAGTTCTGTCAATAGCTATAACATTCTCGGGCAGAAGTTTCCTTGTGTTTTCGTTGGTTCCCACAAGAACTATTCTGCAATCGCTCGGCAGAGTACGGGCAAGGTCTGAGAACACATCGATGCCCTTTCTTTCATCCCAGTTAAAAGCCACACCCAGAATCAGAAATTCATCTTTTATTCCGTGATTTTCTCTGAAAGCGCTTTTTCGAGGTCTGAAGACGTCAAGATCAATGCCGTTGTTGATAACCCTGACCTCGTAATTTTTAAGAAAAGACTTTTTCACAAGACTCTTGAGCCACTCAGACGGTGTGATTATAGTCAAATTCAGACCCGAAAACAGCTCTTTCTTTTTAGCATAGAGTTTATCGCTTTTATCTAAAAAGAAGCTGTATGCACCCTTTTGAGGACAGTTGCCACACTGAGTCTGCCACTTATCGCAACCAATCATATCGAAGTGGGGACAATAACCCGTGAATGCCCAACAATCGTGAAATGTCCAATAAAGCTTGATGTTTTTTTCTTTGAAATAGCTAAAGAGCATTTCGAGATTGCATCCGTGACCGTGAAGATTATGAAGATGGACTATATCAGGCTTTATCTCGTCGAGCTTTGCCAAGAGTTTTTTAGTCAGAGCTTTGGAGTTGAAACCGTAGTTACCGAAAACCCTCGACTTGAGAGCTTCGAGTTTAATCTCAAATCTGTCGGCATATTTGAAACCGTATTCATAGTCGCTGTCTTCTTCCGAGAAAATGATGTAGTTTTCTACTCCTCTGTCATTTAAAAGCTGACTGACCGCCAGACAGATTTTACCTGTACTGCCCACACCGCAGGTGATATTAAGCTGAACAATTTTCATCTTCTCACCTCATAAATATTGCCATATATACCTTTTTCATAAAGGTACGCACTTTAGCTTTAAGCTGTAATTTTTTCTTGGTACTTCTGAGAAAGCTTGCCTTGTCAGGTGAGATTTCAGAAGCTATATTGAAAGCCTCTTGACCCTCTTTGTCTCTTGTCTTAGTAAAAGCGTTGCAGCCGAAAAGATAGAAGACTTCAAAGTTATCCTTGCAGTTTTCTTTAAGATAGCCGAGACTTCTTTGCCAGAGCATATCCTGCTCAGCATTATGATAAGAAAAGCCGATGCTTCGTGAAATCTGACCCTTATGAATTCTGCCGATTGTCAGAGCCTCAGGCATATAATGAAGTCTGAAAGAGCCTGCATAGAGTCTGTACCACATATCAAGGTCGTTGATAAGACGAAGTTTCTCATCAAAACCGCCAACTTTTTGGAAAGCCTTTTTGTTCACAAGGCAACCACAACCATAGAAGTTATATTTAGTAGGCTCGCAAATGAGATATTCGTTACCTGAAAAGTTAGCAATTTTTTCCGAGAGAACCTTTTCGGCTTCAAATTTGCTTTTCTTTATGCACTTGCCCTCACCGTTGATATTGTCACAAGCTGTGAAAAGAATATTCTGCCACAGGTCATCTTCGCTGATGCCACTGTCGAGAAGTGCACCCAGATATTCCACCTGCTTTTGCACCTTGTCTTTATAATATAAGTCGTCGTGACTCAGCCAGGAAAACCACTCGCCTCTCATATTTTTAATACCCTCGTTGAGAGCCGATGAAGAACCACCGTTTTCTTTCAGATAATATCTGATTTTATCTCCATAGCTTCTTGCGATTTCGTCGCTTTTGCCATCGTCTTTCGATCCGTCATTTACCACAATAATTTCGATATTATCATAGGACTGATTAAGAGCACTATCAATAGCTTCAGCCATATAATTGCTTCCGTTATAAACGGGAATAACAATGCTGACCAATGGTTTATATTTCATATCATTCACCCGAATAAATATCTTTCATATAGTTTTCAATTATCTTTATATCGTACTTTTTACTCTGAGCAAAAGCTTTTTCACCCATAGATTTTCTGATAGATTCGTCAGCTAAGAGCTTTTCAACAGCCGACTTAAAAGCATCGGCATCTGTTGCAGGACAAAGCACACCGCAAGTGTCATCAATAAGATCGGTGTTGCCTCTGATTTCAGAGCAAATAACAGGCAGACCGCAGGACATCGCTTCCATTAAAGCTACAGGCAGACCCTCCTGAATTGAGGGGAAAAGGAAAATATCTGCACTCTTCAAAAGCTCTGCAACATCTGTTCTGAAGCCTAAAAGGTGTACTCTGCCGTCTACTCCCAGTTCTTTTGCAAGCTCTAAAAATTCTTCTCTTTTTTCACCTGTACCTGCAATTACAAGGTGAAGTTTTTCATTTTTTATTTCAGAGAGAGCTTTAATTGAAACACTGTGATTTTTTCTGTCACTGAGTTCACCGATACTAAGAAGTATTATGCTGTCTTTATCGGCGGAAATTTCGCTTAAAAGCTCCTCACGTTTTCCCCGCGTACCGGCAAAAAAAGATGTGTCAACACCAACTCCTGGCACATAGCAAACTTGCTTTGCATTGAGCTTAGACTCTGCATTAGCAAAATCTTCTTTATTTATGGTGATGATAGTGTCGGTTAAATATGAACAGAATTTCTCAGCTGTGAAATAAATGAGCCAGTTGATAAGGGGTGCACCTTTAAAAAAGTGAAAGCCGTGAGCCGTGTAGATAACCTTAGTGCCGTTTTTCTTTCTCGAGGAAGCCGCAGCAAGCCTTGTGATAATGCCACCAACGGGAGTGTGGCAGTGTATCAGGTCGAATTTTTCACTTTCGATAAGACCCTTAAGCATAGTATAAGCCTTGTAGTTTTGAGGCTTTAAGGGTTGACGTTCAAAGGGAATATTATGATATTTCACGCCCATTTCCTTAAGCTTTGCTTTAAGCATAGTCACCTTTTCATCGCTGAGTGAGCTTCTGTCATCGAAATTGCAGGCAACCTGCACCTCGTAACCCATATCAATAAGAAGCCTGATATTCGGTATATTAAAAAGCTCAATAGCATAGGCAACGTGAGATACCATAAGCGCCTTTTTCATAAACTCATCCCCTTTTTCATTCTTTTTTCAGTATAGCATATTTTTATCCTCTATGCAATAATTCATATAAAAAACAGTACTCTGCTTTTAAACAGAGCACCTCTTATCATCGTTTTATAACACCGATACCAATTCCAAGTTTATTGCCCGAAAGCATATATTCTTTCGTCCTTCTCTGCAAATCGGTGTTTTCACTGTAGTTTCGCTTGAAAAATTCTCTTTTGCCATATATTCTCTCTATGGCCTGAAAGTCTGCTTTTACACTATAACAGATTTCAAACAACGACATAAATTTTACAATATTGCTGTCGGTTTTCATAAAATCTCTGTTGCCTTCAAACAACAGCCAGCTTTCGCAGAAAAAGAAATTATAGTTATAGTCCGGAAAGTACTTATCAAAAAATACTCTCGCTATTGACAGTGACTCTTCGCATTTGTCCACATTGAGCTTTTCACCCTCAGGTATATGAATATAAATAAGATTATCGCCATAACTGAAAGGCAACTTATTGTAAAGCAAAGTTTTATTTTTACAGGGATATATCTGAAACTGCAGTCTGCCGAGTCTGAACAGCTCAAACTTCACGTGATTTTTAAGCCATCCGTATTCTTTTATGCCTTTGTTACCTATTTTCTCGCACCAGATTCTTATATCCCCCATCGTATCGTAGTATATCTTTTCATCGATACCAGCTTTGTCGTATTTATCTTTGACATCGACTGCTAATTTGAGTATTACAGCCAAAGTAAACATAGGCGATTTACCTTTAAGAATATGAAAACCTTTGGCCATACATCCGTCAGCAATAGTATCAATATCACTATTTTTATTCAGGATAAGTCTTTCAAGTTCTTGTATCACCGACTTCTGAAGACCTATCTTACGGGCAAGTTCTATCATTTGTTTTCTCCTACAATTTATAATCTGATACTATTCTAAACGCTTTTGAGTCGGATGTCAATTGGTCGTGTTGTTTTTGAGGGTATCACTCAAGGAGGGTAGTTTCGGCGGCTCCATCAAATCGCGAAGCGATTTGCACCGAAGACCCCGGCGGGGTCTTCGGTGAGGCGAAGCCTTAGCCTTCTCCTATGGAGCCTCCACCCTGCCTCTTGCAGTAACTCATAACAAAGAAGCACCCTGCCGATATTTCGGCAGAGTACCAAAAGTTTTAATTATTCAGCATCTGTAGCTTCGATTGCAGCTTCAACAGCTTCTTCAACTGTTACTTCTGCAGCGGGAGCATATTCTTCGATGTTTTCAACTTCTGTATTCTCATCTTTTTCGATAAGAGCACGGATTGAAAGGCTTACGCGCTTTCTGTCGTAGTCGATTTCTGTGATCTTAGCCTTAACAACGTCACCGATTGAAAGAACTTCTTTGGGAGAAGCAATGTGTCTGTCAGCAATCTGTGAAATGTGGATAAGACCCTTAACATCATCAACAATCTTAGCAAATGCACCGAATGTTGCGAGGCCCTGAATTTCAACATCAGCAATGTCGCCTACAGCGTACTTGCTTGTGAAAATCTGCCAGGGATCGTCTTCGATCTTCTTGTAGCCAAGAGAAATCTTTTTCTTTTCATCATCCTTAACTTCGATAGCCTTGATGTAAACTTCAACAGTGTCACCAACGTTAACGATTTCTGAGGGATGCTTGATCTTTGTCCAAGCGAGTTCTGAGATATGTATCATACCTTCAACGCCGCCAAGATCAACGAATGCACCGTAGTTTGTAAGTGATCTTACGGTACCGGTGTATGTCTTGCCTTCTTCAGCAGTTGCCCAGAATGCATCTGCAGCAGCCTTGCGTTCTTCAGCTACTACGCTGCGGATTGAACCGATAACGCGTCTCTTTCTTTCATCGATGTCGATGATTCTGAACTTAACAGTCTGCTTGAGAAGCACGTCAAGCTCTTCGCCTCTTGCAACACCTGTAAGTGAAGCAGGAATGAATACTCTTGAGCCCATGGGGTATACGATAACGCCACCCTTTACAACTTCAGCAACTACAGCTTCCATAACCTCTTCGCTGTCCTTAGCGTTGAGGATGTTCTG
>JAZQZO010000059.1:0-5468 GCA_045634065.1 Acutalibacteraceae bacterium | reverse complement strand
GGGCATTGCAAAATTGAATAATGAAAGTCCGTTATCAAAAATAGGAGCAGGGCCAATTATATTACCTGTCTTATTATCACGAAGAATACCAAAATTGCCAAAATGTCTGTCTTCATTATAAATAACAGCATCAAAAACAAGCATACTACAAAGTTCCTCGTAAGCGTTATCGCTGATACGCTTATAAAAGTCAAGACACGCCTTAATACCGCCCTCTTTAACGATACGACCTATAGGAACAAAAGCTGTATCTATATCTGTAAACAGTTTGCATTTTGAAGCCAGAATACCCTTCCAATTTTCAAGATCATACGCAACAGCATTAAGGCCCATAGCTTTTGCTATCTGATAAGCATAATATTCACTATAAGGCTCTTTACCAGTATTGGCAGCACCTTCTGTACCGCCTTTATAAAGATAAATGCCATCGTCCTCAATGAATCTCCAAGCTTTACGAAGCATGCCCTGTGTAGTAAGTTCAGGTGAAGTTGTAAAAGCTCTATTAGAAGCTCCAACACCTGTATAAGCTACCAGAGACAATATTTCGGAAAATCTGTTATCATAAAGGTTATATTCATCAAATGTACCATTAAATTCCTGAGGTATAACCCAATAGCTATCGTTAAGAGACAAGCCTTTACAAACATCAATGATACCTTTTGTATTATTAAGACTAAGACCAAGAGTTTTCAGAATTTCATCTACAAAAGCTCTGTTTTTAGGAATAACTCTTTTCTGAAGCCACTTAAGTACGCCATCATTAGTAAGTGTCAAATCGATAGGCAAAAGACTTTTCTTTTCTTCATTAATATCTGCAATTTCAACTTTCAGACCTTCCAGGCCCTTCTCCTCAAGAGAAAAGGTAAGTAAGGTTTCATTATAAAGTTTTAAGTTATATATGTTACTCATAGGTTCCATCCTTTCCTCCAAGCTAAAATTGACATCCTTTCCCAATGCCGAAGTAATTTTCAAAAGCATATCAACAGTAAGATTCTGTGTACCGCTTTCTATACGACAAATATTACTTCTCTGAGTACCAATAAGTTTTGCAAGTTGTTCCTGAGACAACCCTTTTTCTAATCGTGCGGATATAAGTTGTGATATTATTTTTTGTCTCGAATTTATATAATCACTCATAGTATCACCTTCAGTTTGTGTTATACAAATATGTTATCATATATGATAACACTTGTCAATAGTTTAATTATTACGATTTGGCATCGACCTTACTACTCCTATAAAGCAAAAAACTTATATATAAATCCATTTTCCTTTACAAATCTATCATAATTATAATATAATCAAAATAAAGGAGGGACTGACATGTCCAGAATTTTAGATTTACTACCTGATTACATCGATATCGATGACGAAGAAGCTATTGAATCCTATATGTATAAAATGGAACTACAAGAATTAATCGATAAAGGTGAATTTCTCGACAACTCACTTCTTCGTGAATTTCTCGAAGATATTCTCCCCTATAAAGGTCTAAACCACTTCATAATGGTTAGTGATAAAGAAGGACGAACAAAGAATTTGGCCTATTCTCGTGAAGAATGTATAGACGCTCTCTGCTGTCTTAGTCAATATGAGCTTACTCTTTACTACCATCCGGCTACATTTACAGAATGGATCGAAAATAAATATGCCGTCGCTTTTCGCTCATTGATCGTTGATATCGACGATGTGGGGCTTATCGCAGATGAAACATCATACGATGATGTAGTTGACTTTTTACAGAATGAATTAAGTCTTACACCTGATAAATTCCCGAAATGGTGTTCTCTCAGCGGACACGGTATGCATCTGATTTTTCCAATAGATGAGTACACTGTCGAAGATGAAAGTCTGAGAGTTAAATATTTAGAAAGTCTTATCGTTTTTGCAGGCGGGGACATATCCGGCAAACCGGTTTCACACATGTTTCGTAACCCCTGTTCGTATAACCTAAAAGAGAGACCAATTAAAGGTAAACTTTTCAAATTGAATGATTCTACAGACAGAGATATTCACCGCCTTGATTGGTGTCTGAAATACAGAGAAAATTATGAAGAATACAGGATAAAATGCAATCAATTACGCAATGAAAAAACAAAAAAGACAATTGAAAGAAAAAAGAAAGAAGAAGCGGAATTACTTGAAAAACTTGGTGATGAATCACTTGTGGATTTCCTCGGTAAAACCAATATCAGTGAAAAAGACAAAGAGATAGCCAGAAGAATTTTAAAACGCAATTTAAAAAGAAAAGCCCAAAATAAAGCAAAGGGTAAATTCATAGATAATGATGCTGATATAGTTATCGCTGAAGATGATTCTGATGATATTTATTTTGACGATGATGACTTTGAGGATACTTTATATTATGATAATCCCCTGCCCTATAAGCATCTTGAGTTTTATAACAATCATCACAAAAATAATCGCACCTGGAATTTTTTGCTCGATATGCATAATTTCTTCATACGCCACAAAGGCTGCCTGCTTTCCCGTAACATGTACTTCTTCATTATTGCTTGTTTTATCAAACAAATCGGACACGACGAAGATTACGCCGTCCGATACTGCTACAAATACGTTGATGCTGATTATTATAATGAGATGGTATCAATTGTTGAAAGCGTTTATCATAACAAGAAAGAATATAGATTCAGATACTCAACAGTAGCAGATATACTCGGCTTCACAAAAGAGGACTATGAGAGAAGCTATTGTAATTACACCGAATCACAACGAAAGGCAAGAAAAAAAGAGCAAAATAAAAAGGCATATGCCGAAAGAAAAGCAAAGGCAGGCAAAACACCTACTCAGCTTAAGAAAGAATCTCAGATTGAATTTGTACACAATAATATAAATCTGCCAGATGCTGATTTAATGAAGGCTTTAGGCGTTTCCAGATCCACTGTACAGAGGCTGAAAAAGAAGATTTGATGTGTCAAATTTTTCAGACGACTATAGCTATGGGCGAATTTGAAATTTAATAAAGTTTTAGATTACATATTTTACTTTCCATTGTTACTTATTTAATAAGTTAGATTAAAAGTGGTAAGCTATGAAATTCATAAGGGATATGAAGCTCTCGATGCTATCAGAAAAACAGCAGACGAAGACGACGCTGACGTTGCATACTATGATATGTATCTTTCCTTCATATCACATAAATTCAACTCATTTGCAAGTATTTGGGAAAGTTACCTCACACTCAAGGAAGAGTGTGAGGAATATCTCAAGAAAAATGAAAAGCCCACAGATCACACTCACAACAACTAAAAGAAAAGGAGACAAAAACAATGAAAAACAAGTCAAGATTAGAAAATAGAAAGGACGAAAATACAATGAAAAATGTTAACACATATATAACTAAGAATCCAATAGAAAACTTAGAAAGTGTTGGTTCCAAAGAACCGCAAAGAGAGTATTTCACCTGGTCATCAGAAGAGATAAAGCTCTTTCTTAACAGCATAACCGACTATGAAGAGGCTCATCTTGCTTTTACCATTCTCTTTTACACCGGTCTGAGAAAAGGCGAACTTTTAGCTCTTAGCATCAGAGACTTTGATTATGAAAACAGGTTATTAAATATCAATAAAACCTATAGCAAGCTCAATGGTAAAGACTACATAAGACCTCCAAAGACTAAAGGAAGCAATAGAAAAGTTGATCTTCCCCCATTTTTAGCTGATAAGATACAAGGGTATATTGACTTGCTTTATAAGCCATCACCTAATCAAAGGCTTTTCCCCGTTGAAAGCGATAGCTTTTTAGATACAGCTATGAACGTTGGCTGTCAAAGAACCGGTCTTCCTAAAATCAGAATTCACGATACAAGACATTCTCATGCAACCAATCTTGCTGAACTTAATACTCCCCTGAAGGAAATAGGTAATCGTCTTGGACAAAAGAGTAAAAACATTGTACTTCATTATAATCACAGTACAATCAAGGGCGTATCTGATCTGATTAACAAGCTTGAAGAGATTGGAGGTGATCAAAATATCACACCGTAAACTTGATAAAAACAACCGCTGGAGAAATAAAACTATTTCATTCAGAATGTCGGAAGAAGAAAACAAACTGCTTGACAGCTATGTCAGAATGTCCGGTCTTGAAAAACAAGAGTACCTGATACAAAGAGCATTAGAAACTCTGGTTACCGTCAGAGCCTCACCTAAGGTATACTTCAACTTAAAGAGTGAAATTGAAGATATAATAAACGAACTCAAGACTTCCGAGACTCCTAACTCTGAAGTACTTGCCAGAATTGACTTTTTAGGAAATATAATAAACAAAATTAATAATTCAAAGGAGACTTTTAATAATGAATACAATAATTTTTGAAAATAAGGATCATGAAATCAGATATAACGAATACATCGAGAAAATGCCCCGTAAAGACGGTTTTAATAAATCCTATGCTTATCTCTTAGCTCTTATAGGACATAATCCTAACGACATTTATGACTTCGAAAACCACAGAATAATCCCTAAAGGTTTAGGAACTTGCTGGCAAACAAGCAATACAACCAGAGCAACAGCTCTTCTGTTCTCACTGTGTTGTAATTATAACAATGATGATAATTGCGGTACTGTGTATAGCATCTTCGGTTCTAACTATTGGGACAAGTACTATATTGAAGCATTGAGACTGTATTGCAGTAACTCTGATATGCAAATACCTTCCAACTTTAAATTAAAATTTGGAAATGGAGAAAGTTAACAGAAAGGAAGAAGAAAAATGACGACAAAACTATTCTATGATGCAGAAGACATTATGGAAATTATGAGAATAAAAAAGAGCTCAGCCTATAAGCTAATAAAGGAGCTTAATGAAGAATTGAACGATAAAGGTATTCTCACTCAGGGCGGCGTTGTAAGAGCCGATTACTTTCGTGAGAGAGTTTATATGTAACACATAAAGCCTGTCATCGTAAGATGTCAGGCTCTTTCAATCTTATAAAAAATTACAAAAAAATGTTAAACGGGCAATAAAAATAATAACAAAAAGTCCTGCGAAGACCCTGCAGGCAACCTACTCCGCTGTCATCGAGAATAAAACCCGTAGCGAGTTTACGCCCCTCTTCATTTTCAATCAGAATAAGTAAATCTAAGTCTGATTTAGCGTAATCATCTCCTGTAGCAACAGAGCCGTATATTCCGATAAGGGCCAAGGAGTCGGGACAAACCTTCTCTGCCTTTTTGATTACCGCATCAATGATTTTCTGATTAATAATAACACCTCGAAAAATTGAAAAGTTATGAGGAGAATTAATATTTCCTTATACTCTGTTTACAGAAATCTTATGCTCTTTTGCAGGTTCTTCTTTTACTGCATATCCGAATGATGCACAAAGAAGAGGTTTAAGTCCTTCGGGTATACCAAGCTGAGCCATCATTCCGTATTTCGCTTCCTTGAACCAACTGATATTATCCATTGTTTTCTCCTGATTTTATACCTCTTTAATTTTTAT
>JAZQZO010000058.1:0-1810 GCA_045634065.1 Acutalibacteraceae bacterium | reverse complement strand
AAGACCTGCAAGATATGCAGCACCGAGAGCTGTGGTTTCAACAGTCTTGGGTCTGTTAACCTTTGTCTGAGCCATATTAGCCTGAATCTGCATCATAATGTTGCTGACACTTGCGCCACCGTCAACACGAAGCTCACCGATTTCGATGCCTGAGTCATCTTTCATAGCTTCGAGAAGGTCTGTCATCTGATAAGTGATGCTTTCAAGTACTGCACGGCAGATATGCTTTCTGTTAACACCGCGGGTAAGACCAACAATACAGCCTCTTGCATACATATCCCAATAGGGTGCGCCGAGACCTGTGAAAGCAGGTACAAGATAGCAACCGTTTGCATCGTCAACTAATTCTGCAAGTTCGTCGCATCTCTTGGGGCTGTCAACAAGCTGAACTTCGTCACGAAGCCACTTGATTACTGAGCCTGCATTGAAAGCTGAGCCTTCGATTGAGTATGTTGTTTTGCCGTCAAGGCTCCAGGCTACACCTGTGAGAAGGTTGTTCTTTGATTCAACTCTCTTTTCACCTGTGTTCATAAGAAGGAAGCAACCTGTACCGTAGGTGTTCTTTGACATACCGCTTTCGAAACAAGCCTGTCCGAAAAGTGCTGAAGGCTGGTCACCGATTGCACCGCAGATGGGCACACCTTCAAGTTCCTCAAGACCGATGATACCTGAAGCAACCTTGCCGTAAACCTGACTTGAGGGTACGGGTGTAGGAAGAATGTTCATAGGCACGCCGAGCTTTTCGCAGAGATATTCGTCCCAACAAAGTTTATCAACGTCGAAGAGCATTGTTCTTGAAGCGTTTGAATAGTCTGTTACGTGAACTCTGCCACCTGAAAGGTTCCAGATAAGCCAGGTTTCAACAGTACCGAAAAGGAGCTGACCCGCTTCGGCAAGAGCTTTTACTCCGGGTACGTTGTCGATAATCCACTTGATTTTTGTTGCTGAGAAATAAGCGTCAACAATAAGACCTGTGTGAGCCTTTATGTAATCGCAAAGTTCTGCATCTTCCTTGATTTTTTCGCAAAGGTCAGCGGTACGGCGACACTGCCACACGATGGCGTTGTAAACAGGTTTACCTGTTGTTCTGTCCCAGAGAATTGTTGTTTCACGCTGATTTGTAATACCGATACCTGCGATATCCTCAGCCTTGAACTTGCCTGAGCGAAGAACTGTTGTAATTGAATTGAGCTGACTGTAAAGAATGTTCAGGGGGTCGTGCTCAACCCAACCTGCCTTAGGATAAATCTGCTCAAACTCATTCTGAGCTTTAGCAATAATTGAGCCTTTTTTGTCAAAAACAATAGCTCTTGAGCTTGTTGTGCCCTGATCAAGGGCAAGAACAAATTTTTCTTTCATATCTTCATATCCTCCTGTAAAGACAATT
The DNA here is from genome assembly GCA_045634065.1 of Acutalibacteraceae bacterium. GTDB lineage: Bacteria > Bacillota > Clostridia > Oscillospirales > Acutalibacteraceae > UBA6857. Next base: position 423 of record JAZQZO010000058.1, on the reverse strand, counting down.
AATTACCCATCAAAAAGAGAATACACAATAACCTTCTCAGCTCATTATCTATTCCCATATCTCCTTGATTTTGCAAGTAAACATTATCGTATACATTTTACTGTATAAGCGTCCTTTTGTCAAGGATTTGCGAGGAATTATCAGTCATAATGAGCACTGGGAAATATGATGAAGGTTTTGCAGTTTATTCCGTTGATATAACCAGGTCCGAAGTTATATTTTCAAGGTAGGTCTTAGGTGAGCGGCTCCGTAAAATCGCTGAAAGCGATTTTCGGGGGCGCCTCGCAGAGGCGTCCTCGCGCCGAACTGCGTTCGGCGACGGAGCCGCAACCCACCCTCAGCATCAAACTAAAACTTAACACAAGAAAAAATTACCACTCAAATTTTAAATTTTTATTTTTAACTATTGACCCAAAGCCAATA
>JAZQZO010000057.1:0-5316 GCA_045634065.1 Acutalibacteraceae bacterium | reverse complement strand
GACACATTTTGTAACCGCCATTCTTGCACTGTTGTTTTCCGTATTCTGAGAATAAATGAAGTCAACAAATCTGCAGGCAGCCTCGGTCGAAATTATAATACCCGAAGGGAGAGGCTTGGGTTTTGCCATTTTAACATACTTTGCTCTGCGTTTCTCGTCAGCAAGCATATAGTCGGCATATTTAAGTATAAGCGGTTCCGACACACCGTAAATCCACTGCTGAAATTTCTGATTTTTTGAAACAGGCTTTAGCTCGTTTCCGTCTAAAATATAGCTTTCATTTTTATCCATTGTTTTATCTCCTACTTACATTATTCTTTCATAAAAATCAGCATTCCCTGAAAAATTGACTACAATTTCTTTGCTATGCTCACAAGTGAATATAATTTTATCTTTTCTCTCCCAACGGATATTCAGCTGTCCCTTGGGAGTTTTCATTTTGAGCGAAAAGCTGTTTATATCGTCGGGGAAGCAGGGCTTCAGCTCAACCTTTTCAAAAGCAAGTCCTTTGTTTCTGATTCCTGCAATATGCTCAAAAAAGAAGCAGTCACCGACACCGAGCATAGCGTGATTCTGCGAATATCTTCCCGACCAGGTTTCAGGCAGTGTGGTGTGAGTTTTTGAGAAGGTACCGTAAGCCTTGATAAGTGCTTTGTATGCCACATCTTCATATCCATACTCACAAAGTACATCGAAAAACGGCTTTAATGCAACCTCACCGACGGTTAAGGTGTAGTTATTTTCCTTTACCTTCTGAGCAAGACGGCTGATGAAAGAAGCATTTATATTATCATCGGCTACATCATAAGCCACGGCAAGACAAAGAGAGCTTTGAGAATCATTATCATAGGTATCATTACGGAAATACTTTTTATTTATTGCGGTTTTTATAAGCTCTTTTTCCGTATAGTAATCTTCATCCTTGCCGAGGATTTCTGCAATTTCTGCCATAACGGCATATAATCTGTAATAAACACAGGACACTACGAAGCTGACCGAGGGAGCATCTGTTGACATCCAGTCACCTAAATCACGGTTGAGGCTTTCACTCGGCAGCAGATAATTTTCCGAGAGGGATGAAATGTAACCGAGATACTTCTGCATATAGGGATAAACTGCTTCAAGAAGTTTTTTATCTCCATAGAATTTATAATATTCATAAGCCGCAAATATCAAAGCACCGCACCATGAAGGGTCGTTTGGTGTATCGTCAAGGGAGTTATCTCTCAAGGCGTGAGTTTTAAGACCCGTTGTAAAAGGCGGAACAATAGATGGAATTGAGCCGTTTTCTTTCTGTGCATCAATCAAATCAAAAAACAGCTTTTTATAATACTCTTTACAGTCGTAATTATAATTGATTGTGGAAAACAGAAGCTGATACACCTCTGTCCACCCCAATTTTTCACGGTGGGGACAGTCTGTTATAACAGACTGCATATTGTCTTCAACGGAGCGTGTGATAAGTTTATGGATAGCATTTACAGTTTCGTTGTCTGTTTCAAGCTCTGCTATCTTTTCATTATCACATCGAAGCATAACACCCACAAAATCCGCAGCTTCACATTCTATACCCTCGACCTCGATATATCTGAAGCCGTGGTAAACGAATTTAGGTGAATATTCCTCAACACCCTTACCGCTGAAAATATATGTATCGTAAATTTTTCCCCAAAAATCTCTTTGATTAACACTGCCGTCTGATTTAAGCACTTCTCCGAACCAAAGGTTTACGGCAGTGTCTTTCGGGGCTTTACCCTTGAAGATATATGTACCTGCAAAGTTCTGACCGAAGTCAATAAGTGTGTTTCCGTTATCAAGTTTGGTTGCGCTCACGGGACAAATTCTCTTTGTTTCCTTTATGGGCGGATGCAATCTTTTTTTCAGCTTACCGAAAGGAAAACCATTTATAACTTTTACCTTTTTATCAAAAGTAACCTCAATTCTGCTGTCATAGGTTTCACCGCCGAGCCATACGGATTCGGTTACGGGACTGTCGGCACATTCCCAGCTGTCATCGGATATTACTTCAACCTTTCCGTCAAGCTCAAGCTGACATAAAAGCATATATTCACCTAAAATGCGTGGGTCACGGTTAAGCCTGTCAGTTTTTGCAGGTGGATTATTATAAAATCCACCGCCGAGGTAAACTGTGATTTCATTTTCACCTTGTTGCAACTTATCTGTTACATCAAATACACTGTAAAATACCGTCTTTTCATATACACTTTCGCCCGGCTCAAAGTAGGTGTCGTGAGCCTTTGTGCCGTTGATATGAAGCTCAAACAGACCAAGACCGCTGATAAATATTTCTGCCTTTTTGAAGGTATTGTCTATGGTAAAGGTCTTTTTCAGCACAGGTAAGTTAGTGTAATTTTCGGGAGCAATCCATTTAGCTGTGAAATTTTTATCCGACATTCAAGTTGCCCCTTTCAGAATAGAAATTTTCAATTATATGATAGCATATCAGATGCCGAAACTGTACGACATTTTAGTCGAAAAGATGTCGTACACCTTTGGGGTTAAATGGTATATTATAAGCTTGTATAAATATTCTGAAAGGCGGTTAAGCAATATGTCAGCATTTATTCAGAAAGTAATAGCAATCATTACAACACTCATAACACTTTTAGGCTCGGTTTCCTTGCCCTCTCTTTGCGGCAAAGAAATTCACCGTGTTTTCACCGATGATTTTTCAGCCGACAATTCCTATTATACCTCTACGGCAGGGTACAGAATAGAAAAGGGAAGAATCCAGGTTGATGCCAAGCCTGAAAATATAGTCTGCCTTAAGGACTATGAATGGTGCGAGGCTACATACGAGTTTGATATGAACTTCAAAAATGTTCCCGAATGGGCAGGTGTGCAGTTCAATCTTCAAAGCCCCACCGACAACAGAGATACATCGGGTTATCTCTTTTATGTCAGAAAAAGCGGCAACTGCCGTATTTACAAGGCCGGCTACGGTATTATTGCAAAGGGATACATTCCCACAGTTGATAAGAAAATCCATGTTAAGATTGTAACGGAAATCGGCTCAATCAAGGTCTATGTTGATTACAGTCCTGTTCCCGTACTCGTTGCCGAGGATGATACCTTCTGCTCAGGCTATTTTGCTTTTACGGGTATCAACGGCTCTGAGGCTTATTTCGACAACCTTGAAATTGCAGAGTACAAGTCAGAGGGTACGGTTAAAAAGGTTGAAATCACAGAAAACTGTATTTCCGTAAATCAGAATGATGAGCTCAAAATGAATGCAAAGGTATATCCTCTCCACACAGAGAATCCCGACCTTAAATGGTCTGTGACAGATTTGTACGGCAACGAAACCGACCTTGCCACCATAACTGATGACGGTATTCTTAAAGCAAGCAGCCTATACGGTGCGGTAAAGGTCAATGTCTGCTACGGTCAAGATGAAAGCATCTGCGACAGTACGGATATAATAATCAACAATGTCAAGAGTGATATTGCACCCAACGAAAATGTAAGAACTGAAAAGATTTCTGTCTGTGCCGAGAAAAACGCAAGAATTATGGCTGTGGGCAAATCAGTACAGATGAACTGTAGCTTCTATCCTGCAAATGCAGGTTACAGAGATATCGAATGGTCGGTTGCGGGTACAGATAACAAAGAAACAAATCTCGCCGTTATTGACAGAAACGGACTCCTCACGGCTCTCTCTAACGGTACAGTAAAGGTCACAGCAAGGGTTAAGGGTACCGACATTTCTTCATCCTGGGTTATGACTGTCGGCAGGATTACCACAAACGGTATTGACAATATAAAGTCGATGAAATTTGCTTTCTTTGCTCACTATGTAAACGAGCTTTCCTGTGATGAAAACGGCAATGTTGCCACCGATATAAACAAGCTTGCAAACACCTTCAACGCTGAAGCCTTTGCCGATGAAATGGCAAGGATGGGCGTTCAGTATGTGGTATTCACCGCATGGCATTTCAGAATGATCGCTCTTTATCCGAGTCAGGTTATGAAAAACTGGGGTATGGATAACCACACTACCGAAAGAGATTTAATCGGCGATATGATAGACGCCGTACAGGAAAAGGGCATTAACGTTGTCCTTTATACTCATGCCTATGACGGATATGATTTCGCCACAGTAGAAGAAGCACAGAAGACCGGTTGGGGCAACACCACAATTTATCCCTATCCCGATAGAGAATCCTTTGATTTTGAAAAGTGGAACAAGTTCATAAACGAGGTTTACGGCGAGCTTATGGACAGATACGGCGACAGAATTATGGGTGTATGGAGCGATGAGGGCAATAATCAGCCTGACGGTATGAGTGCATCTGTTGACTTCACAGCACTTAAGAATAACCTGCTTTCAAAAAACGGCAAGCTCATCACATTCCAGAATGTTTATTACAGTCAGTACGGAATGGATATAGCAATTAAAGAATGCTGGCATTGGGCAGAATTTGCAAATCCCGACGGCAGTGTATGGCCTGCGTATAAAAACAAGGTGCCCGCCATAGTCTTCGGCTCAAACTGGTGGAGTCAGGGTACAAACGAGAAAAACACTGTTACATATACTGCTGAAGATATTTACCGTTATCAGGTGCTTCAGTCGGCAGTCGGCGTGACAGGCGGCGGTATTCAGTGGGCATCAGGCCCTCTTTACAGTGAAAAGGGCGGCTTCCAGAACGGTGTAAGTGAAACTATGGAAATTGTAAATCAGTATCTTAACCCCGTTTCCTGGACAGTTAAAAACACCTTGCCGAGTACATCTTATACTACCGAAGACGGTGCAACCGTCGGTACTATCGACTGCTTTGTTGCAACTCAAAGCCTTGACGGAAAGAAAGAGTATATCCATGTATTGAAGCCCGAATCAAGCCTTATTGACGGCGGCACATTGACATTACCTCTTCCTTCTGACGGAAAAGACTTCACAAAAGCAGTTCTTGCCATTGACGGCACCGAGCTTACTCTTGAAAAAACAAGCAAAAACATTATAATTAATTTACCTGAAAATGTATCTTGGAACAGCGTAGATACGGTAATTGAATTAAGCTGAGAATATACAGGAGAATCAATTATGTTATTCAGCGGTACAATTTTCAACAAAGCATATTTCAGAACTGAAACTTTGGGTAAAACCGAAACAAAATACAAATCAGATAAAAGCGGCTGCAGAATTATCAATATACCCTATGACGAATACATCAGCGAAAACGACATTCCTCAAGGTGCATTGATTTGTAATTTATCCGAGGAGAATTCAGGTGCAGAAAATGCCCGGATCATTCAGTCACAAATTGATATAGCATCTGCAAAAATGGCAGGCGGAAC
>JAZQZO010000056.1:0-6951 GCA_045634065.1 Acutalibacteraceae bacterium | reverse complement strand
GAAAAAGCTTTACCTTTTGCTGCTGCTATTGAAATGATCCACACTTATTCACTCATTCACGCTGATTTGCCGTGTATGGATGACGATGATATGCGTAGAGGTATGCCCTCGTGTCATAAAAAATTCGGCGAAGAATATGCTCTTCTTGCTGGCGACGGACTTCTCACGAGAGCTTTTGGCGTTATTGCGGAATCTGACATTGCAAAGGAAACGCCTGAAGTTGCAATCAGAGCTATTACTGAGCTTTCAGCTTTGGCAGGCGCTAACGGTATGATTGGCGGTCAGGTTGTTGATTTGAGAAATGAGGACAAGCCTTGCGGTCTCGATGTGCTTCGTACTATGGACTCACTTAAGACAGGCGCCCTCATAAAATGTGCCGCTGTTTTAGGCGTTCTCACAGCTAACGGTACTAAGGAAGAGCTTGTATCAGCTATATCATTCTCTGAAAATCTCGGACACGCTTTTCAGATTGTCGACGACATATTAGATGTAATCGGCGATGAAAAAGAACTCGGAAAACCGATTGGCAGCGATGCTGACAGTAACAAATCAACTTATGTGTCAATACTAGGTATTGATAAATCAAAGGAATATGCTGGTGAACTTACCAAAAAAGCAATTGCATCACTTGATATTTTCAAAGATGATGCAGAATTTCTCAGAAATCTTGCTTTAAGTTTAATCAGTCGTAAAAACTGAAAGAGATGATTTAATGAATTATCAGATTCTATCGAATATCAATAAACCGTCTGACATAAAATTTCTCAGCAATGACAGTCTTGAGGTTTTATGTGACGAAATCAGAGATAAACTTATAACAACTATATCAAAAAACGGCGGACATCTTGCATCAAATTTAGGTGTGGTTGAGCTTACTGTTGCTTTACACAAGGTTTTTAATTCGCCTGATGATCAGATCGTTTTTGATGTCGGTCATCAATGTTATACCCATAAACTTTTGACCGGAAGATTTTCTTCTTTCGATACAGTCAGAACTAAAGACGGCATCTCGGGTTTTTGCCGCCCGGGTGAAAGTGAACACGATATATTTTACAGCGGTCACAGCGGTACTTCCATATCGGCAGGTCTCGGCCTTGCTGCGGCTAATCTCCTTAATGATAACAATAACTATGTTATCAGCGTTATCGGTGACGGCTCCTTTACAGGCGGAATGGTCTATGAAGCACTTAACAACGGTGGCAGAAGCGGTGCAAAACATATAATTATTCTCAATGACAATAAAATGTCAATATCTGAGAATGTCGGTGCGTTTGCAAAATATCTTGCTGTAATACGTTCCCGACCTGAATACTATAGCTTTAAAGCCAGAACAGAAAGTGCTATTTCAAAACTTCCTTTCGGCGATAAAATTGCTGAAAAAATTTATAATTTAAAAACAGATATTAAAAATAAAATATATTCTCAGAGTAATTTTTTCGAAGATTTAGGCTACAGATATATGGGACCTATAGATGGCCATAACATAGAAAATCTTTGCGACGCTCTCGAGACAGCAAAAGCTGTGAACGGTCCTGTTGTGCTTCACGTTATAACTGTAAAGGGCAAGGGTTATGAACACGCTGAAAAAGACCCCAGTGTATTTCACGGTATCTCGAAATTTGATGTTGATACGGGTGAATATAAGTTGTCGGGCGAAAGCTTTTCCGATGGCTTCGGCAACAGATTGTGCGAACTCGCAAAGAAAGACAGATCAATATGTGCTATCACAGCAGCTATGGGTATCGGTACCGGACTTAAAAAATTTAGTGAGAATTTTCCTGATAGATTTTTCGATGTGGGCATTGCAGAAGAACACGCTGTGACTTTCGCATCAGGTCTTGCCAAAAACGGATTCAAACCCGTTTATGCAGTTTATTCAACTTTTTTACAGAGGTGCTACGACCAGATTGTCCACGATGTATCTTTGCAGAAACAAAAAATCATATTCGCTATTGACCGTGCTGGCTTTGTCGGTGAAGACGGTGAGACACATCACGGTATCTTTGATGTTGCTTTTCTGAACACAATACCCGATATCAAAGTTTATTCACCTTGCTGCTTCAGAAGCCTTGATGCTGACATCAATAACGCTTTATATGGTGTTGAATATTCTGTTGCTGTCAGATATCCGAGAGGCTCACAAAAAGCAAACGTAACAAAGCTCGAATATCCTTGTATCGAATATGCAACTTACGGTGATAAAGAAGCGTCAAAAGTTATCGTGACATACGGAAGAATCACAAGTGAAGCCATTGATGCTGTTGATACACTCAAAACTAAAGGTGTAGATGCATTTCTTGTTGCTCTTAATCAGATTAAGCCGATCCCTGAACAGGTTATATCGTTATTGTCGGATAAAAAAGAAATTTATTTCTTCGAAGAAGGTATGAAAAGTGGGGGAGTCGCTGAAAAACTTGGCAGTGTACTTATGGAAAAAGGCGTTAGCGCCAAGTATTGTATCACTGCTGTAGAAAATGAGTTTGCTCCACAGGCGAGTATCAGCGATTTAATCAGTATGTATAAACTTGATAGTGAATCAATAATCAATAAATTTATGGAGAACTGATATGATAGAAAAAGTCAGACTTGATGTAGCTATGCTAGAAAGAGGCTTTGTAGACAGCCGTGAAAAAGGTAAAGCTCTTATTATGGCAGGTCTTGTTTACGTCAACGGACAAAAAGAAACTAAGGCTGGTACCAGTGTAAAAGCTGAGGATTGCATTGAGCTCAGAGGTGAAAAAATGCCTTATGTCAGCCGTGGCGGATATAAACTTGAGAAAGCAGTCAAGGAATTCAATCTTGATCTTAAGGACTGTGTCTGTATGGATATTGGTGCATCTACAGGCGGTTTTACAGACTGTATGCTTATTAACGGCGCAGTTAAGGTTTATTCTATAGATGTCGGCTACGGACAGCTTGCCTGGAAACTTCGCAGTGACAGCAGAGTTGTTAATATGGAGCGCACCAATTTCAGATATGTTACCCACGAAGAAATACCTGAAGATATTGATTTTGCAAGTGTGGATGTGTCTTTCATTTCTCTGAAACACATTATACCGCCCATGAGAAATCTTCTAAAAGACGGTGGCAGAGCAGTTTGTCTTATTAAGCCACAGTTTGAAGCAGGCAAAGATAAGGTGGGTAAAAAAGGGGTTGTACGTGATCTTGATACACACACCGAAGTTGTAACAAATATTTATGAGTTCGTCCTTGAACAAGGTTTCAGGGTGCTCAACCTTGACTATTCACCCATAAAAGGACCTCAGGGTAATATTGAATATCTGATATATATCGAAAAGAGTGATGAATCAGAATCTCTTCTCATAAGAACACCTGATGAAATAGTCAGACAGTCCCACGAAATGCTTGGCGGAGGTGAATGAGTTGATAATTCACATTCACAGCAATATGACACGAAAGTACGCTTATGAGGTGACTTGTGATGTCTATAATGAGCTTCTCGGTTTAGGCGCAGAAATCACAATGCCGCTTGAACTTGAAAATCATTTCAAAAATCTTAATGTCAAGTTTTTACCTGAGGACACTGCTGTATCTTTGTGCGACATCATTATTGCTATAGGCGGTGACGGTACCATCATTCACGCTGCACATTTTGCCGCAAAACACGATAAACCTATTCTAGGCATCAACGCAGGCAGACTCGGTTTTCTTGCAGGTCTCGAAAAACAGGAGCTTCATCTGCTGAAAAATCTATTCTGTGGAAATTACACTACAGATAAAAGAATGATGCTTAAGGTCAGTCATAAATCAGGCGATGAATTAAAAGGTGAGTATTATTGTCTCAATGACTGTATTGTTGCAAGAGGTGCTTCGCTTCGTCTGTGTGAAATTGAAGCAACTTATAATAAAGGCAGAATTAATACATTTCTCGGCGACGGACTTATTATTGCAACACCTACGGGCTCAACAGCATACTCTTTATCGGCAGGCGGCCCTGTTGTTGATACTGCAATTGAAAGTCTGATATTGACACCGATTTGTACCCACTCACTTTTTACACGCTCAATGATATTCCAGTCAGACAGTATTATTAAATTGAGAGTAACAAATCACGATATTTCCTTGCCTGTTTTCACTTGTGACGGTAATTCAGGTATAAAATTAGATGATAAAGATACTCTTGAAATCAAGAAATCAAACAGGGTAACAAAACTCATAAAAATTAAATCCGATAGCTTTGCGGATATCTTTTCTCAGAAGCTAATTGAAAGATATTCCGAAAATAAGGGGGAAGAAATATGAAAAAAGCAAGACACGATGCGATTTTGTCGCTGATTGAAAATGAAAGTATCGGTACTCAGGAAGCGCTTCTTGAAAGACTTCTTGAAGAGGGCTTTTCTGTAACTCAGGCTACAATCTCAAGAGACATTAAAGCTCTTCGTTTGATAAAAACTCCTACCGGTGACGGTGAATACAAGTATGTGTATGTGCAGAAAGATTCCGAAGATTACACCCAAAAGTACTATTCAATTCTTTCCCACTCAGTTGTCAGTGTAAATTATGCAGGCAATATGGCAGTTGTAAAGTGTTACACAGGTATGGCTCAGGCAGCTTGTACTGCTGTTGACAATATCAATATGGATAAAATTGTGGGTACTCTTGCAGGTGATGACACAATTTTCGTTTTATGCAAGGACGAAAGCGCAGCTGCAGAGCTTAAAAAGCGCATTGAAAAAATTGCAGGAATTCAGTAAAACAATCCTCCGAAAGGTATACGCTTTATGTTATCAAGTTTAAAAATTGAAAATGTAGCTGTGATTGAAAAAGCGGAAATTCTTTTCGGTCGCGGACTAAACATTCTCACCGGTGAAACAGGTGCAGGTAAATCTATAGTTATAGATTCAATCAACGCAATTTTAGGTGAAAGAACTTCACGCGAACTCATAAGAGACGGTGCAGATAAAGCTAAAGTTACAGCTTTTTTTGAAGATGTACCCGAGAGTGTAACAGAAAAACTCAGTGAGTACGACATTGAGTGTGATGATGATAATTCTCTTCTCATAACAAGAATTATCACCTCTGACGGCAGAAGCAGCTGTAAAATTAACGGCCACTCCGTAACTGCAACTATGCTTAAAAATATCGGCAGAGATCTTATAACAATCTGCGGTCAGCACGACAGCCAACATTTGCTCCTGAAAGAAAAGCATATGGAATACATTGACAGCATTGCTGATTGCAAAGAGCTGTTCGATAACTATAGCGAAGTTTTTTCTGAAATTAAAGCAGTAAGAAAACAACTTAAAAGTCTCCTGAAAAATGAGTCAGATAAAGACCAAAAGCTGGAATATCTTAAATTTCAGATTGATGAATTAACCGGAGCCGGCATTAAAATCGGCGAAAAGGATGCACTGACCGAAGAAAAAAAGTGTTATCAGAACAAAGAAAAAATCATTAACAGCCTCAATCTTTGTCACAGTATTTTAAACGGTGACGGCGAATCCGCAGGTATGCTCGCTGAGATAGATGCTCTGTCATCTTCTCTGAGCGACTTGGCACAGTTTAATAAGAATTTTTCAGTCGTAGCTGAAAAAATTGACGAGGTTAAATATTATCTTGAAGACTGCGCTGACACGGTTAACAGTTCTATAAGTGAGAGCGACGATAACCAAATAGATATCAACGCTATTGAAGAAAGACTGGATATTCTCTACAGACTATCGAAAAAATACGGTGAAACCGAGGAAGAAATGCTGTCTTACCTTGAAAAAATCACCAAAGAATACGATGATATAAGTTTCAGTGGTGAAAAAGCACAGGAACTTCAGGGAAAATTCGATGAACTCAGCGAGGAACTTTTCATCAGAGGTTGGTATCTTTCTGATTGCAGAAAGCAGACTGCCTCAGAATTTGAAGAAAAAGTAACTTCTGACCTTCATTATCTCGATATGCCCGGAGCTACATTCACTGCGGAGTTCTCAGATGCGCCTGCGACAGCGACCGGTATCGACGATGTTGAATTTCTCTTCTCTGCTAACCCGGGTCAAGAACCGAAACCTCTTGCAAAAATCGCATCAGGCGGTGAGCTTTCACGTGTAATGCTTGCAATAAGATGTGTCTTATCGGACAAAGATATAATTTCTTCAATGGTTTTTGACGAAATTGACACAGGTGTAAGTGGCAGGGCAGCGCTTAAGATTGCATATAAGCTCCACGAACTTTCAAAAAGCAAACAGGTACTGTGTGTGACTCACCTTGCACAAATAGCCGCCTATGCAGACAACCATTTATTTATCAAGAAAATTGTTGAAGAGGGTAGTACTTATACAAAAGTATCAACACTGTCATATGATGAGAGAGTGAGAGAAATTGCACGTATTATCGGCGGTGATATTATAACTGAGACCACTCTTAAATCAGCTGAAGAAATGATAGAATTTGCAAAAGATGAAACAAACTCCCTTTAACCTCTTGACTTTAAAGGGTTAAATCAGTAGAATAGACAAAGTACGTTTTTCAGAAAGAAGGATAAAAAATGAAAATTTATGAAGAACTTGTTGCAAGAGGACTTATTGCACAGGTTACAGATGAAGAAAGAATAAGAGACCTTGTAAACAACGGCAAGGCTATTTTCTATATTGGCTTCGATCCCACAGCTGACTCACTTCACGTAGGTCACTTTATGGCTCTTTGCCTTATGAAGAGACTTCAGATGGCAGGCAATAAGCCTATTGCACTTATCGGTGGCGGTACTGCTATGATCGGTGACCCCTCAGGCAGAAGTGATATGCGCCAGATGATGACAACTGAGACAATTCAGCACAACTGCGACTGCTTCAAAGAGCAGATGAGCAAGTTCATTCACTACTCAGAAGGCAAAGCAATTATGGTTAACAACGCTGATTGGCTTATGGACCTTAACTATATTGAAGTACTCCGTGAAGTTGGTGCTTGCTTCTCAGTTAACCGTATGCTTTCAGCTGGGTGCTA
>JAZQZO010000055.1:0-8973 GCA_045634065.1 Acutalibacteraceae bacterium | reverse complement strand
CAGGATTATGAAGATCCGACAAAATCAGTATTATGAATTTTCCGTCTGTAAATTTCATTTTTTCTTACTCTTAATAAAATTGGGTGTTATCTTGTCGAGGAATTTATAAAGCTCTGTAAACTCTTTTTCAGCCTGAACTGCATCCTCTTCAAGTCTTTTGTCAATATCGTAGTAAAGTATATCGCATCCACATCCGGGACATTCCTGCCTGATGTTGAGTATTGTGAGTCTCTTACCGCATTTCGGACACTTATCCATTATACTTCCTCCTTTACCATTTTAGCTGAAGCTTCTTCTCTTCTGCGCTGTACTTCAGTCTGAATCATAGCGAGCTTTTCACCCTCAAGGTCATAGAACTTATAGGGAATAAGGTTGAGAAGACCGAGTACTGCAGGGATAATTGTAACAAGAGCCCACAGCCAGAACTTTGTATTGATAGGCGAAGATTCTGAAATTACCATCATCTCACTTGCACTGTCTCTTACAAGACCTACAACGGGAATAAGTGCAGTACCGAGAGCAGTTGCAAGAGTACCTGTGAGCTTGCCCATAAAGGTCAGAACGGAGAAAGCCATACCTTCGTTACGCTTGCCTGTTTTGTATTCCATATAGTCAACGGTTTCACTTATCATCTTAGTGGGAATAACAGCACATATAGAGCCGTTAATTGCACCAAACACACCCTGAATCATAAACAGAGGTACAACAACGCCCATCTTATCATAGTGTCTGCAGCCAAGTAAGAATACAAGGGCAGTTACAGCAGCATTCATAAGCGCCATTCTAACAACGATCTGTCTTGAAGTCCATCTCTTTTCAAGCCTTGACATAAGAGGATATGTTATCCAGCCTGTAATTGTACCGGGAAGACCTGCAATAAGTGAAAGGCTGTTTACACCGAGTACGTTATAGTAATAGTAAACGCTGAAGGTACCACCGATACCGCCGAGAACGGAGATAAGGTTTGAAGCCATAATAAGCATAAGGGGCTTATTCTTGAACATAAATGCAAAGCATTCGCTGAGCTTAGGCTCATCGTTTACATAAACAACTCTTTCCTTTGTCTTTGTTCCTGCAAGTGAGAAAAGCCACATACCGAAGGTACCTGCAACGATACTAAGCACAAAGAACACCTGTGAGAGTGAAAGAGGAATTGTTCCGTTTCTTGAAAGGTCAAGACAAACTGTGATGATAATACCGCGGATACCGCCGAAAATGCCTGAAATAAGACGGGCTGACTTGATAACTCTTGAACGGTCGGCAGGGTTAGGTGAAATAGCTGAGGACAGCCCCCAGAAAGGAATATCACCGATAGTGTAGAAGAATTCCCAAATGAAATATGTAATGCACATATAGACAATTCTCATAGGTCTTGACGCATCATTACCAAGGAAGATGGGACCGCCGAAGAAAAGAATTGTTGTAAGGCCTAAGAAGATAGGCACGAAAATCAGATAGGGTCTGAGCTTACCGAAACGGGTACGGGTCTTATCAACAACAACACCCATAAGAGGGTCATTGAATGCATCCCAGAAGGACATAACTGTCAGCATAAGAGCTACAACAGCCTCGGGTACACCGAATACACTTACAAGGAAGAACGCACGCTGAGCTGTCATCATATTATAGCCGATGCACTGTCCTCCGTTTGCTATGCCGTAAATGAGAGTCTCTTTGACACCCACATAGCGTTTTTCTTTTGTTTGAGTTTGTGTTGCCATTTATTATTCTCCTTTCACATAAACAGGTGCTGTCAGGGCAATGAGACAGTCTTTATCATCGTCAATTCTGCCCCAGAGTTCTGCATTATACCAGGTGTTTTCTTTTAAGATTATATCAGTACGCGGGCAAGTGGGTTCTAAGGTTTTAACTACCTCACCGCCTTTTGAAATAATTCTTATTTTTTCGGGTACTACCTTTTCGGGCACACCCATTTTCTCCATACGCTTAAAATCAAGAGTAAATTCTATTGCTTTCTCACCTGCTGTAACTTCGTCGCCCATTGTTTTATCACCCACAGTGAAATAAAACAGCGGACCCATTGAGATTACACTTCTGCCATTAAGCACAGCTTCTTTCATCTTCATATCTGTAAGTTCTTCCTCACAAAGAAGATAAGTACAAGCGCTGTGATAAATATCTCTTGTTGCTCTGTGCCAGTCTCGTCCGAAAGTGGGAGTGATTCTGTAGCCCTCATCTAAAAGTGAGTGCCATAAATCTAAAGTTCGGCGGTTGGGAGTATTCATATAAGGGCAACCCTCAGACCAGATTTCCATATAATTTACAAGGGACCAGTCTTTTACATTGTAGTCCCAACGACCGCCTGTGCATATAGGAGTACCAAGCTGAAAGGGGTGACACACACCGACTAAACCGTTGCCATCGTGAACAGCTTTCATTTTCTCATCTATATTATCAGGTACTGCATCACGCCAATCAACATAGCAGCTGCAGTTCATAGCGTGCATATGGCCGAAGTATGTAGTCCACTCAATGCTCTTGAGCACAGGTATAGGTGAGTTTTCTACCTCATCGTGACCCGAGGTTGTGTTGTGGTCTGTCAGCTGAATACCATCAAGATGTCTTTCCACAGCAGTGTCAATAAGCTCTTTTACGCTGAACTGTCCGTCACTGTGAAGTGTATGGCAGTGCAGCTCGCAGGCATACCATTTTTTATTCATAATAATCACCTGCTTCCACCTTAAGTCTGCAGTCAACAGCTTGCGTCACAATGCCGTGAAGATTGAGAACTACCTTCCACTGACCCTTTTGAATTGCCCCCTTATGAAAACCTCTTGACGCGAAGTCTTCTCTTATTATATGCACCTGGTCTTTATCCTGACGGTGGGCGCAACCACGATAGGTGTCAGGGTCATCAACAGACACAGTGATAAGATTTTTAAGAGGTGTAAATTCTTTCCAACAGGGGTACTCGTCAGCAAAGTCACCTGCATCTTTTTTTATGTTATTTTCTATGAGCATTTTCGACCTGTCATCATCTTCCAACAACTTAGGGTCATAACCAAAAGTGATTTTAAGCGATTTCACATCTTCATTCACATCAAAAGGAAAGCTGATATTTGTCTTTTCGTCTTCGTAAAAAACCTGAAATTCCTTTTCAATGAGTATCATAATCAGTCCTCCCACTTGCCGATATACTTCTCATATTCGGCAGAGTACTTATCAACAAGCTCGCAAGCAATAGGATAAGAACAAACAAGAGGATGAACTGTAAGAGCTTTAATAGCCTTTGCCTTGTTCTTTTCCATAATAGCTTCAACAGTAAGGTTTTCATAGTGCTTCACGGCGCGGATGAGATTCTTCTGCATCTCAGGCACATTCTCGATTTTGTCAGGGTGAGCACCGTCTTTGTCGATTGTGCAGGATATTTCAACAACATCTGTATCCCTCAGGAAGTCCATAGCTCCCTCATTGGGAATAGACAGTACCATTCTGACACTTTTACCTGAGTTTATTGCCTTGATAAAGTCAAGAGCAACGGCAGCATATGAACCGTTTTCAGGCTGTTTGATATAGTCTTCAGCTGTCGGCACAGGGAACTTTTCCTCGCGCATTTTGCCTGTTTCAATTGAGAAGTAGCTGTTTTCTCTCATTGCATAATGCTCCATAAAGCAGTGAAAAGCCCTCTCGAAGTCATTGTCAATATCTATAGTTCTCATTTCCCCAAGCATATGCTCGTTGATCTCCATAATGGTTTCACCGCGGGTCTTGGCTCCTGAGAGGATGCTGCCCACAGCTTTATCTCTGTAGTGATAGAAATAGAGATATTCGTTTGGCATAAGATTATCGCTGAGTTCCACCAACTTCTCAGGGAAAAGTCTGAGTTCTGTTGCTCTGTATATATCCGGATGCTTTAAAAGCTCATCTGTTACATCTTTGCCCTCGTGAATAAACTCACCAAACCAGGACAGGTGATTAAGTCCGAAACACTTGAATGTCATATCCTTGTAACCGGTCATTTCACGAAGCTGACGGAGAAATCCGCTTGGTGCATCACATACACCGTAGACATTGTTATAGCCCATAGTGCGAAGAGCCTGAGTTACAAGTCCGCTGGGGTTTGTGAAGTTGAATATGGGAGCGCCGGGCTTTGCATAAATTTTAGCCTGCTCACAATAATCAATAAGGGTGTGAATACTGCGAAGTGCCATAGCAAAACCGCCTGCACCTGTAGTCTCCTGACCGAGTACGCCTAAATCGAGAGCTGTTCTTTCGTCAAAAACTCTGCCCTTATCACCCTCAGCACGAATAGTTGTGATAACGAAGTCTGCATCTTTGAGAGCCTCTTTTGAATCGGTCGTCAAAGAGAACTTCAACTCGGGGTTAATCATTTCTGAGATTTTCTTTGCAATTTTGCCGTAGATATAAAGTTTCTCCTCATCTATATCCATAAAAACTGTTTCGGTTATGCCCGTATCGGCAGCACCTAAAGCTATTGATTTTGCGAGAAAGGGCGAGCGTACACCGCCACCGCCTAAAACTGCAAGTTTCATTCTTCTTCACTCTTTTCTATATTTGATGTCATTATTTTTTCAATTTGTTCCTTACTCGGAAAGTCACAGAATATCCAACCCGCACCCTTTTTGAGAGGATATTCCATAAACCTTTCATTTATATATTCCGCCGTACCTACAAGAGTACCGTTAGTTTTTGCACTGGTGGAAATATAGTGCAGTGCAAGATTGTTCTTATCAGTCACAGCAGATTTCATATAATTTTCACAGCAGCTCCACTTAGCTTTTGGATTAAGAGAATATCTATCCTGTACAATCCCATTGGTTTCAGGCGAAAGTTTAACCTTTTCAGCTGTCATTCTCTTTCTCGCCTGGTCTTTCCAGAATGAGAAATTCAGTCCGCCATCGGCAGTTTTATAAAAACTATTCCAGACTCTGCATCGGCGCATAAGCACTAACTTACCTCTGCACTCACCAAGGGTCGGCACCTCGTTTTTAAGGTACCAACTCTTCTCGTCGCTTCTGATATACTTATCATAAAAAGGCGGAAAGAACCAACGGTTGATAATGCCTCTGTCCTGCTTTATGCTGAGAATTATCGTTTCATCAGGATTCTCTTTAAGAAAGCTCTTGCAGTCAGTGAGGACTTCACCAAAAGTCAGTCGCTTTGTTTTATTTTCATCGCTGAAGCAGTCAGCAATGGCGTGAACAAGGTAAAACTCATCACCTTTTTTGCTAAGGCGTATGTCAAGCAGTCGCACACCCATACTAAGTTGCTCAGCTATAGTTTTATCCTGACAGCGTGCCGAGTTTTCCATAGAAACATAGGCAGTTGCACTGTCGTGAGTACCCGCAATATTAAGCTCAGACAAATAAATACTGTCGTCGATTTGAGATAAAATATTCATTATCATTCGCCTTTCGTGAGTAGTTTAAAGGACATATTTACCCATTTAAATTATGATATAGTATTGAAAAGAAAATTGCAAGGGCGAGCAGTGTTTTTCTACCTTTTGCATAATTGAAAGAGGGCTTAGTTATGCAATATTAAGTTATCGGCAAAGGTGGGTAGCGGCTCCATTGCCGAAGCGCAGCTTCGGCACGAGGCTGACCCCCGAGGGTCAGCCTCACAAATCGCCCGAGGGCGATTTATGGAGCCGCCGCCAACCTCTTGCGCTCACTAGAAAAACAGCTCCATTCAATCAAGAACGGAGCTGTTTCATACATCTTTTTATTGCCCTCGCCGGGCAGGCATTTTTTGCTGTCGCGCAAAAAGAATCAAAAACGCGATGTTATTATTCTATTGAAGCGACTGCTGCCTTTTCACATTCAAGTCCCTTGACATATCTCTCGAGGAACACATTAAATCCTTCAACATCTTTCGCATCGGGATTTTCTGTCACAGTTTCAGCGTCAGCAAAAGCTTTATTCTCAAGGAAATCCTCAAGATTCATTCCCTCACCCTTAACACTGTAAAGAGCAAGAAGAGCCATACCGTATGGGCCGCCCTCACCTGCTGTTTTCATTACAGATACAGGTGCATCAATAGCCGCTGCAGTTATCTTCTGTCCCACACCGGGATAGATATAGAAACCACCGTGACCGTAGATCTTATCAATAGCAGCCTTTTCGTTTTTAAGAAGAAGGTCAAGGCCCACTTTCAGAGCCGCAAGAGCTGAATAAAGCTGAGTTCTCATAAAGTTGCCGAGAGTAAACTTCGCGTCAGGAGTACGCACGAAGAGAGGTCTGCCCTCCTGAAGTCCTGTTACGGGCTCACCTGAGAAGTAGTTGTATGATGTAAGACCGCCGCAATCACTGTCGCCTTTCATAGCATTTTCAAACATAAGGTCGAGAATCTTGCCACGCTTTGCATCGATGCCAAGAGCCGCAGCAAACTCACCGAAAAGACCTGCCCAGGCATTTATGTCACTTGTACAGTTGTTGCAGTGTACCATAGCGACGGGTTTACCACTTGGAGTTGTAACCATATCGATTTCAGGATAAACCTTGCTGAGATTCTTTTCAAGAACAACCATAGCAAAAATTGAAGTACCTGCTGAGATATTGCCTGTTTTCTCTCTTACGCTGTTAGTTGCTGTCATACCGGTACCTGCATCGCCTTCACAAGGTGCAAAGGGTACCCCTGCCGAGAACTCGCCGTCAGCGTCAAGGAATAAGGCACCTGCTTCAGTGAGAGCACCTGCATTTTCACCTGCAACAAGGACCTTGGGAAGTATCTCACGAAGAGTCTTACCGAAGCCTTTTTCTTTTAAGAGAGCATCATAAGTTGCCATCATATTTTCATCGTAATCGTTTTTAGATGAGTCAATGGGGAAGATACCGGAAGCCTCGCCTACACCCACGGCATTGACACCTGTGAGCATATAATGAACATAACCTGCAAGGGTTGTCACATATGCGATTTCAGGCACGTGGTCTTCTTTATTAAGAATAGCCTGATAAATATGTGAGCAGGTCCAGCGCTGAGGAATATTGAAACCGAGCTTTTCTGTAAGCTCTTCAGCAGCCCGGGCTGTTGTTGTGTTTCTCCAGGTTCTAAAAGGAGTCAGGAGCTTGCCGTGTTTATCAAAAGCAAGATAGCCGTGCATCATAGCTGAAATACCGATAGCACCTGTTGTCTTAAAATCGCAGCCGTACTTCTCTTTGACATCAGCTTTTAGAGCCTTGAAGCAGGAGTGAATTGCAGTCTGCACGTCTTCAAGAGAATAAGTCCAGTAGCCGTTTTCCAGCTTGTTTTCCCAGTCGTGAGCACCGCTTGCAAGCACCTTGCAGTTTTCGTCAATAAGCACAGCCTTAACTCTTGTTGAGCCAAGCTCTATACCTAAGGCGGTTTTGCCTGAAGTGATAATATCTTTCATTGTGTCACCTTATTTCTTCATTGAGTAGTAAACTTCGTTTAATTTCAGTTCACGCTTGAAGTCTGCCATATTGGTGTTTTTGCCGATAACCACAGACTCGATACCCATAGCGTCTGCCCAGTCGCACATCTGCTTTGATGTAAGGTCATAGCTGAATGCTGTATGGTGAGCACCGCCTGCTGTGAGCCAGGCTTCGCAACCTGTGTAGAAGTCAGGTCTGGGTACCCAGAAGTTTGTAGCAGTGGGAAGTGAAGGCATTTCTTTTTCAGTCTTCATGCAGTCAACTTCATTAATGATAAGACGGAAGCGGTGACCTAAGTCGATAAGTGAGCAAGCGATACCTGCACCCTCTTTGCTGGTGAAAACAAGTCTTGCGGGGTCTTCTCTCTCGCCCATTGAAAGAGGCTTGCACTTGATGCCGATTTTGCCGTCGGCAATTGAAGGACAGATTTCGAGCATATGAGCCTGAAGGATACCTTCTTTACCGGGTACGAGGTTATATGTATAGTCCTCGAGCATTGATGTACCCTTGGCATCTTTCATACCCTCGGTCATAATCTTCATAAGGCGTACCATAGCAGCAACTTTCCAGTCACCCTCTGCACCGAAGCCGTAACCCTTTTCCATAAGTCTCTGAATAGCAAGACCGGGAAGCTGCTTTAATGCACCAAGGTCACCGAAGTGAGTTACGATAGCCTGATAGTTCTTTTCCTTGAGGAATCTCTCGAAACCGATTTCGATACCTGCCTGAACTTCAACGTGCTTTCTGAACTCGGCAGGGTCCCTGCCCTCGAGAATGATATTGTATTTCTCATAGTATTCGTCAGTGAGAGCATTGATATCGCTCTGTGAAACTGCGTCAACAGCTTCTGCGATTTCGTTAACGGGGTAAGCGTCAATTTCCCAACCGAACTTAAGCTGAGCTTCAACCTTGTCACCCTCTGTAACTGCAACGTTTCTCATATTGTCAGCTACTCTCATAACGCGAAGATGTGAGCTTTCAGCGATACCCACAGCTGTTCTCATCCAGGAAGCAATCTTTTCAACAACAGCCTTGTTTGACCAGTGACCTACAACTGTTTCTCTTTCAATGCCCATACGAGCGAGAATGTGAGCGTACTCTCTGTCACCGTGAGCTGACTGATTTTCGTTCATAAAGTCCATATCGATAGTATCATAGGGAATTTCTTCATTGAACTGAGTATGTAAGTGAAGAAGAGGCTTCTTATATTCCTGATGACCTAAAATCCAGGACTTAGCAGGTGAGAAAGTGTGCATCCATGTGATTACACCTGCACATTCGTCATCAATATTAGCTTCATTGAAGGTCTTTCTGATAAGCTCGTTTGTAATAAGTGTAGGCTTCCACACAATTTCAAAGGGAAGCACACCGCTTTTATTGAGTTCTTCAACAATAATCTGTGAATGTTCAGCAACATGTCTTAAGCACTCATCACCGTAAAGATCCTGTGAGCCTGTGCAAAACCAGAATTTATATGCTTTCATAATCATATCCTCCTTGGGAATTTTTATCCCTTTAATGATAACATTTTATAAAAAGAATGTCAACGAAAAAAAATAATATCATACCTGAATTGCCTTGCTAAATGGAAAAGAAT
>JAZQZO010000054.1:0-15151 GCA_045634065.1 Acutalibacteraceae bacterium | reverse complement strand
TATATGCTTCTTGCTGAACCTGAGGGCGAAATTTCAAAGGATCTGATTCCTGAAATTGAAAAGGCCCTTGACGAATGGCTCAACGAAAGTAATGAGAAGTATTTCAAGTACCGTCGCTGGAATATGATTGATGCACCCAAGGTGTGTCTTCTCAAGAAAGATACCTATGCTGATTACAGAGATATGCTCAAGAAGCAGGGTAAGGTGCTTAATCAGATCAAACCTGTAACAGTTATCAATACTGATGAAAGAAAAGAGTTCTTCTTCTCGCATATAGAAGACTAAAGGAGTGCCCTTAATTGTTATCAAAAAAGAAAAAATCGACTAATATTACATATTATGATATTATTCCCTCTCAGGAATCAATGTATCTGATGTTCAAGTTCGGTTTTCATAAGCAGATGGCTCAGATACCGACTTCTGTCTCGGTAGACTATGAACTTGATTTCGATCTTCTGCAGAAGGCTTTTGATATCGAGATACAGCGCAATGACTGTCTGCGTGTCCGTTTTGTAAAAAAAGGTAAATCAGTAAAACAATATTTTACTGAGCCCTACTCATATAAGGTGCCCGTGAAACATTTTTCTTCGGTTGAAGAGCAGGAGGAATTCTTCTCTAAAGATGCACCGAAAACTGTTTACTTCCTTAAGGGTGAGCTTTTCAGAATATATTTCTTTAAAACTGAGGGCGGAGGAAGCGGTATCTATGCGAACTTTACTCATCTGATTACAGATGCCCTTGGTATAGTAGGCTTTTATTTCGATCTTTTAAGAGTTTATGTTGCTCTTGTTAAAGGTAAGGAATTACCTGAAGAACTTGACAGCTACGAGGAATATATCCAGGAAGAGCTTAAAACAGTAGCTGACAAAGCAAAAATGGAAAGACACGAAAAGTTCTACAAGGATTATTTTCTCAAGAACGGTGAGCCTTTCTATGCCGCAGTACACGGCCCGGATTTTCTTGAAGCCTACCGTAAAAAGAAGAAAAATCCTGATATCAGAGTGCCTATGGCATATAATCCTCTTCACGATAAGTGTGATATGTTGGTTGAACATATTTCACCTGAGGACACTGAGAAAATTTTCGGATATTGTCTTGAAAATAAGATTTCACCTGAAAGTCTTTTTGTAATGGGTCTTCGCACATACTGCAGTGCCATTAACTACAGAATTGATGACGTTTCAATGATGACGGTGTGCAGTAAGCGTTCAACTCTTAAGGAAAAGAATATGAGCGGTTGTCTTGCTCAACCTTTGATTTTCCGTTCTAAGCTCTCAGAAGATCTTACTTTTGACGGAGCTCTTAAAGAACTTGTCAGAACAAGAGTATCCTTATACAGACATCTCAGCTATCCTTATACTAAGGCGAGAGATTTATCTCTGAGTTTGTTTGATTACGGACCTATTCAGGGTGCCAACTCGATGATGTATTCCTGGATTCCCATTCCCATTGATGACAGATTTCCGTTTAAGCTGGAGTTCAAGACATATAACCTTGAAAGATACTTTACACCGCTTTATACAATGACAATACCCGATCCTACCGATAAGGGTATCAATATGTATTATATGTACCGTGTGAAGCTGTCAACTAAGGAAAATATAAAAGCTCTCCACAAAAATACCCTTGAGGTGATTCTTAAGGGTATAGAAAATCCCGATATAACTCTTAAAGAACTTCTTGACGGTATTTCACAATAAATTCATTAAAAAGGAGTAACAAAATATGAAAAAGTTAATCAGTCTTATTCTTGCTATTCTTATGATTTTCTCTTGTGCCGGTTCAGTTATGGCGCTTGATGTTGACAAGATTGTACCGACAACTTGGAAGTTTGGCGACAGATACCCTATGATATATATCGACGGTATCGTATCCAAGGGTATCTACTACAAAGAAGATACCCAAATGGAAAATCCTCTGTTCTTTCCTATTAACACTCAGATGATATTAGATAACCTGGGTAAGTATAAGGATATTCTCGCCAGAGCTGTTTTAGAGGAAGACATCAACCTTCTTGCAAACTTTATCACAGTGTTGGCTAATGATTGCTACGGTGATATTGCTCTTAAAGAAGACGGCTATACAATGTCCGATAAGGTTTGGGTACCTGAAACTAAGCTCGACCCTTACGGAGATGCTGCAAAGGAAGGTAAGTATATTTTCCAGTATGAGTGTCGTCACGACCCTGTTGATATTGCTTCTGAACTTAAAGAATATATCGAGTGTGTTAAGAAACATACAGGCAAAGATAAAGTTGAAATAATTGCTCCCAGTTACGGCTCAAGCATTGCTCTTGCTTATATCAATGAGTATCCTGACTTTGCAGATGACATTGATTCTTTAGTTATCTCAGTTCCCGTAGTTAACGGTGTAAACTTTGCAGGTGAGCTTTTCAGCGGTAAGGTTAATATTGATGCAAATGCCCTTAAGAATTTCCTTGGCGGTATGGTAGCAGATGAAGCTGTTATGGCCCTTGTTTCAACTCTTGTTAAAACAGGCGCACTTGATTTCTTGCTTGAATCTCTTATAAATCCTGCTGTAAATGAAGTTCTTATGGATGCTATCAGAAATATTATTCTTAATATTTTCGGTACTATGCCCAGTATGTGGAGCTTTGTAGATGACAGATATTTTGATGATGCTATCACCAATATTTACGGTGAGGAAG
Organism: Acutalibacteraceae bacterium; assembly: GCA_045634065.1. GTDB lineage: Bacteria > Bacillota > Clostridia > Oscillospirales > Acutalibacteraceae > UBA6857. The sequence continues at coordinate 12,483 of JAZQZO010000054.1, read as the reverse complement.
GTTCAGAGCTCCGAGTAAAATATGCAGGTCTTATTGAAAGAATCACATACTATCACGAAAACATTCTGGTTCGTGCCGATGAATTGGTAAATCTGGCTGTAAAAAATAAGGTGAAGACAAGCATTGTTGCTAAATACGGCATCGATCCTATTCCTCTTAGTAAGGAAGGCAACTTTATGGGTGACGGCTTCGTACGTCTTGAAGTGGCATCATTTGGTGCGACAAGCTCAATGCATCAGCAGAAGCTCCCTGCTGACTATAAGCAGGCTAACTGCCCTGAACATAACCATATGTCACCGGATTGGTGCATAGATGCTTCAACTTGTCTTCTTCCCGAAAACACCTGGTTTATAAAGAATCTTGATCATTCTACAAAAAATGACGGATATTATGATCTTCTCTATTCGATAGCTTACAATGATCTTGATATTACAAAGAGCGAAAAATTCCCCCAGTTCCTTGTAGTTTCTGAAGAAGACAATGCACTTCTCGTACCTCTTAAAGGTAATGGTAGTGAAGAAGCTGAAACGGAAGAAAAGGAAACAACCTGGCTTGAGGACTTCTTTACATTCCTCAAGGGGATTTTCCCAAGACTTATTGAAATAATCAAGGGTTGGTTTTCGAAATAATTAAATAATACTGCCACCGGGTAGTGAATCTTTAATCAGAAATTAAAGCATTCGTTTACACATCGTTAGGTCTTTGAAGATGTGTATTCGGATGCTTTTTTTGGAGGTTATATGAAAAGAATAATAAGCTATTTCACAAAAGCAGAACTGATATTGTGGTGCTCGTCGGTTGTGATGATTTTTCTGTCGTTTCTCATATCACAGGATAGCGGATACCTGGGATTTATCGCATCACTCATAGGTGTCACAGCGCTGATTCTCTGTGCCAAGGGTAACCCTCTCGGTCAGGTGTTTATGATTATTTTCTGCCTGATGTATACATATATTTCCTACACATTTTCATATTATGGCGAGATGATAACCTATGCCTGTATGTCTTTGCCAATGGCGATTTTTTCTCTTGCGTCCTGGCTAAGACACCCATTCAAGGGCAACAAAGCTGAAGTCAGGGTCAATAGCATAAAGGGCAAAGAATATATTTTTATGTTGGTACTCAATGTAGCTGTGACTGTTGCCTTTTACTTTATACTTAAGGCTTTCAATACAGCGAATCTTATCCCGAGTACCTTTTCGGTTACTACAAGTTTCGGGGCGGCGTACCTGACTTTCAGAAGAAGTCCCTATTACGCTTTGTGGTATGTTGCTAATGATATAGTTCTTATCGTACTCTGGACCTTAGCGGCTATGGAGGATATAAGATATATTTCGGTAATTATGTGCTTTGTGGCTTTTCTTGCCAATGACATATACGGATTTATCAGTTGGAGAAATATGGAGAAACGGCAAAGAGATTGATATTTACATTTAAAAATCAATATGATATAATTACCCAATAAATGACAAATTACGACAGGGGGATTATATATGTGGTTTGCCTTTGCTCTTTTATCAGCAGTTTTTGCGGCACTGACATCCATACTTGCAAAGGTGGGTATTGAGGGTGTCAACTCAAATCTTGCCACTGCAATAAGAACGATGGTGGTTGTACTTATGTCCTGGGGAATGGTGTTTCTGACAAATACTCAGGGTGGTATCACTGAAATAAGTAAAAGGAGTTGGATTTTCCTTGTTCTTTCAGGTGTTGCGACAGGTGCGTCCTGGCTTTGCTATTACAGAGCTTTGCAGATAGGTGAGGTGTCAAAGGTCGTACCAATAGATAAACTCAGTGTGGTTATTACGTTGCTGTTGTCTTTTGTATTCCTTGGTGATAAGTTTACAGCCAAGTCACTGATAGGGTGTCTGCTTCTTTGTGCCGGTACGCTTGTAATGGCTCTTTAAGATAAGTTGATATAAAAAAACAGACCTGCGAGGGCCTGTTTTTTTTTGTGATTATTCTTCTGTGAGCTTATTGATAATTTTTACTATATCAAATCGAGGCTCAATGAAAAATCTTGTAGCTTTTCTGACAGGTTTGCTTACAAGTATAAAGCACAGAGGGATACTTGTCAGTAGGAAGAGCACAAGTTTGAAGTTGCTGTCAATATGAAGCAGCAGACTATGTTCCGATGCCACATATCTGAAAGCAAGTATGATAATCAGATGCAGCACATAAATATATACCGAATAAGAGCCGAAACGTGTAAAAATATTTTCTTTTGCAGGTGAAATCCCGGCAACAATAAAGAAAAATACAAAGGCTATAATATATCTGCTTATAAGATAAAGTACTGTTACTGCAATAGGTTTGCCGTTGACTTCGGAAACGGCCTCATAGGTTTTATTTATAGAAAGCAGATTATAGTTTATAACATCGTAATGTGTGAAAACATAAACAGCAATAACCGCAAAAAGCAGTACGCTGAGTATTCTCATAACAGGCTTTTTCATAAAGGAATAATCAATGCTGCGAGTGTAGTAGCCAAACAGGAAGAACGGATAGTAGCAAACCAGTCTGTGAATACCGGCAGGAAGAATTGCAGGAGCAAAGCCTGCCAGTAATGCTGCTAAAAATGATAAGGGTAAAAGCCACTTGCAACGCTTGAGTATCGGTGTAAGAAAAAGATAAACCACAATGTTGAAAAGGTACCACAGGCCGTAAAGTGCACGTGGGAAATAGAAGTTGCTGACTGTGCTGTCGCCTAAAGCCGAGCAAAGAAGCAACAGAGCAATCTCTGCTGTAAGATATGGCACAAGTACTTTTGAAAATACCTTGTCCCATTCATTCTTGTTAATTCGTGTGCCTGAAAATCTGCCGGATATCATAAAGAAAACGGGCATATGATAAACAGCAATTAAATTTTTAAGGGAATAGAGCCATTCAATATTTTCTGCACCGAATCTGCCTGATATCAAGTGTCCGACAACAACGCTGAGAATGAGGAAGGATTTCATATTATCGTACCAATATTCTCTTGCAGCGGAAGGCTTTTGTAATGCTTGATTTGACATAAAATCTCCTCCCGTTTTACTGAGCTGAGTCAGGCTTTTGCTTGTCTGCGAGATATTTGATGACTTTCTTTATATCAAAATTTGGTTCTACAAAGAAACGTGTAGCTTTTCTGACAGGCTTGCTTGCGATGATAAATGACAGGGGGATACCCGAGAAGCAGTAGGCGAGAAGAAGCCACTTGTTTGTAAGCACCCCGAGAATGTCGTTTTCGGCATCCACTGCGCGAAGGTAGACTATCAGGAAGAGATGTATTGCATATACATAGGATGAATTTGTGCCGATATATGAGAAGAAGGTTTTCTTTGAGGGAGAGACACCGAGAATAAAGAAGAAGAAAAGGAAACCTACAAGATATCTTGCGATATTCATAAGGAATGCTCCGAAGATGGTGGTGTCAACGTCTTCTGCAATGAATTCGTAAACTTTGTTCATACAAAGAAGCTCGAAGCTTATATCTCTGTTATATTTAAGTGTAAACAGACCTGTTGCTATAATGACAATAACGCTGATGGCACGGAACCAGATTTTCTTACAGAAGCTGAAGCTCATACCGTGAGAGTAATAACCGAAAAGGAAGAAGGGGTAGAAACAAAAGATTCTGTGGAAGCCGCCGTAGAAAACGTGAGGGAAAAATCCTATAGCCAGGCCTACAATCAAAGATACGGGTAAAGCCCATTTACATTTGACTATATAAGGTGAAATCAGACAGTAAACAGCAATAGTAAAGAAATACCATAGACCGAAAAGAGGTTTGAAGTATGAAAATGAGCTGACACTTGAATATCCTGTTGCGGAATAAAGCAACAACATAGCAGTCTGAAGAACCACATAGGGAACTATCAGTTTATTTATAACAGTTACCCAATCTCCGCGGTCAATTCTCCTTTTTGCAAATCGACCTGAGATTACCATAAATACGGGCATATGAAATATATATATATATTTCTGCAATGCTACAACCCAAGGAGTGCTTGTGCTGAAAATGCCGTTTGCAAGGTGTCCGACTACTACGGCAACAATAAGAATTGCCTTTGCGTTATCAAACCAGTAGTCTCTTTCCTTTTTGATAAGGGGGGAAACAGGCTGTTTAGTCTGTGTCATAATATATCCTCCTTTAATAATTTTCTTTTTAGTAAATATATTTTTTCGACATAATGCTATACTAATTATACATATTACCTCGAATTGTGTCAAGAAAAAAGAAAAGGAAGAAAAAATTATGCATATACCCTCCGGAAAATCTCAATTGGTAGAAATTGAAGAGTTTTATTCAGCCTTGGAAAAAAGCGAAAAGCAGGACCATATCCGATACAATGTTCAGGAATGGCTCTATGTTCCAAATGACTACAATGAATACCGTTATATCCTGGGTACCAAAGGTGATAACCCTCTTATCTGCATCGGCATAAATCCGTCAACAGCAGCACCCAACGATTTAGATAATACCCTTAAGTCTGTTGAGCGAATTGCCTTGGGTAACGGCTATGACAGCTTTATTATGTTCAATGTCTATGCTCAGCGAGCTACTAAGCCTGACGATATGGACAAGGAGCTAAATGAAAATCTTCACAGAGAAAATATGAAGGCTTTTGACTATATTCTTTCTCTTTATAAAGAGGAGAAACCCTCCGTCTGGGCTGCCTGGGGTACCATTGTAGAAATGCGGCCTTATCTGAGAGATTGCCTTCGTGAAATGGTGGATATTTCATATAAGCACGAGGCCAGATGGTTTTCCTCGGGAGCAATTTCCAAAAAGGGGCACCCTCACCATCCGCTGTATTTAAAAAAAGACAGCGGACTCGATGAGTTTGATATGGAAAACTATCTTAAAATTTTAGGCTGATATAAGGGATAATAAATTGATTTTTCCTTTGAGAAATGATATAATGATACGAATATTAATTGGAGGATTACATTATGATTAAAATTTCACCATCAATACTTTCCTGCGACTATTCAAAAATGGGCGAGGAATTTGAAAATATGAAACGCTGCGGAGCTGACTGGCTTCACATAGATGTAATGGATGGCCACTTTGTGCCAAATATCACTTTGGGTGCACCCCTTGTCAAGTGCCTGAGAAAATGTTCAGACCTTGTTTTCGACGTGCATCTTATGATAAGCGACCCGATGAAATATATTCCTGATTTTATCAAGGCAGGCGCGGATGTTGTGTGCTTTCATATTGAATCAGATTCACCTGTTGAAGAAACTATAGACCTTATCAGACAGTCAGGCAAAGTTGCAGCTCTTGCAGTTAAGCCCGGCACAGCTATCGAAACAGTTTATCCCTATCTCGATAAACTCGGTATGGTGCTTGTTATGACTGTTGAGCCCGGTTTCGGCGGACAGAGCTTTATGGGTGATATGATGCCTAAAATCACAGCTCTCAGAGAAGAGTGCAAAAAGAGAAACATCGACCTTGATATTCAGGTCGACGGTGGTATTTCTCTTTCAACTGTTGAAACTGTTGCCGAGGCAGGTGCAAATGTCCTGGTTGCAGGTTCAGCTATTTTCGGAAGCGAAGACCCCAAGGAGACAATATCACTCCTCAGGGAGAAGGCCGCCAAGTATTTCTAAGGCATTTGACTCAATCAGACAATTGAACGCCTCACGGGTTTTGTCGGCTTCTTCGATATAATCAAGAGCAGTGAGGGCAAACTCTCTTGTGAGAATATGAAGACCCTTGCGAGCGCTGTTTAATATAAGGCGATAGACTCCCTCATAATAATAAAAAGAGGACTCTGCCGTATCCTTCAGGTGTTTTGCCGCTTTGGCAAAGTCCAGAAAAGAATTGATGTCACGACTTTCGTATATGCTGTAGTTTTCATTTGAAAGTGTATATTTTGTCTTGGGTGTACCCTGGGATATTATCAGCAGGCAACCGCCCTTGATATCAGGCAGAAAGTCTATTTCAAGACCTTGATTCACTTCCACATTTCTGCCCGTAAGTTTTGAGGCTTCATCTATAATTGACCATAAGACTTTTCTTGTGTGAGGACTTGAATAGTCACTTTTTTCAATATTGAAATCGTATTTTTCCATCTCCTCAACTGACAACTCGATAACCGTAACGGTATCGGAAACGCAAGATATTTTCACGATAGTATACTCCTTAATTAATTCTTAGAGTATAATAATACACCTCTTGAGGGGTGTGAATCAACGCACAAATTTTACCACACATAAAATAAGCAAGAAAGGAGACTCTCTTTTATGCCAAAGAAAAACAAAAGAATTTTTCGCAAAGAGGATAAACTAAGAGTAAAGAAAAGCTACTATACTTTCACTCACGAATATCCTAAGTATATAGAAGTTGAAAAGACAGGCAGAAAAATTACAGTCGCGAGCCTGAAAAAAACGGCAGTGTACGCATTGATGTTTTTTGTTATTGCATCGGTATCTTTTTTCGGTGTAAAACTGGCAATAAATATCTCCTATTCTCCTATTGACAATCAGCAGGAAACCGTCAGCGAAAGTTCTTTCAGCGAAATGATTCTTGCTCAGGGTGTGAAAGCTCTCTATATGCCACAGGAAAAAATCGGTGATGAGGAATATATCAGAGATTTTATAAAACAGCTCAGAAGAAAAGACTGCAACAGTGTTGTCATCGATTTCAAAACTCCCGAAGGCAGACTCAGCTACAGCTCGATGAATGAAAACGCCATTATCGGTGCTTGCGCTGTCTATGATAACGACACAGTCAGATGTACCGTTGACCAGTTCGCACAGGAAGAAATTGCCGTGATTGCGAGACTTTTCTGTTTCAGCGATAACAGAGTGGCAACTGCAAATGATTCCGTTGCCGTAAAATATATGAACACCGAAGTCAACTGGCTTGACGGCAGTGACGACAAAGGCGGTAAAGCCTGGCTTAACCCGTATTCAAAAAGTGTCAGAAACTACATCGCAACTGTAGCCAAAGAAGTCCGTGGTCTCGGTGTGAGTGTGTTCATTCTTGAAGACCTGCAATTCCCTGGCGGTGATAATACGGATTCTGCAACATATCCCGGTGAGAAGAATCAGAACAGCCGTAACGTGATGCTGAAAAATACCTTGTCACTGGTGAAAAAAGCCGTGGGTGAAAATGCCCTGGTAATACTTTCACAAAGTGCCGTTGACGCTTCGGCAGGTAATGAGAGTGTATATTTCGGTACAATGAGTGATTCTGCTTTCTACGGAATTGCTGTGGACACTGCCGAGAAACCTTTCAGTGTTTCGGTTGATAAAAAGACAGACTATATCTCGGCACTGTCTATGTACTCTTCAATCTCAGGCAGATTCGGCGGTAAGGTGCTTATACCTATAATAGACTCGGAAGAATACTCCCGTTCATACCTTAAGGCTATGAAGAAAAGCGGATTTGAAAGCTATATATTATTTGATGAAAACGGCGAATACTAAGATAAAAAACGAGGTAATACAATGAGAGAAAACAAAACAGCCTTTATTGCCATAGTCGGCAGACCTAATGTAGGCAAATCTTCAATACTCAACAAGCTTCTCGGTCAGAAAATTGCAATTGTTTCCGATAAGCCTCAGACTACAAGAACAAGAATTATGGGCGTTCTCACAATCGAAGAAACTCAGCTTGTTTTCACAGATACCCCGGGCTTCCACAGACCCAAGACAAAGCTTGGCGAAAAAATGGTTAAGGCCGTTTCCGACAGCATTTCAGGTGTGGACTTCTGTCTGTTTGTTATTGAGAGCGAAGGAGATCTTCGTGAAACAGAGCTTGAACTTATTGAAAAATTCAAACAACAGAAAATGCCTGTTGTTTTAGCTATAAACAAAATTGATACCCTCAGTGATAAGACTGTGCTTATGAAGCGCATTATGGATATGACTCAGCTTTACGATTTTGAAGCTATCGTACCCGTATCGGCTGTTAAGAATGACGGTCTTGATGCTCTCACAGATGAGCTTATCAAACTTGCTCAGCCTTCAGAACACTTCTTTCCTGAAGACACTCTCACAGATCAGCCTGAAAGAGTTATCGTTTCTGAAATTATCAGAGAAAAGATGCTTCGCCTTTTAGATAAAGAGATTCCTCACGGTGTTGCAGTTGCAATTGAAAAGATGAGAGAGAGAAGCGACAAAGACCTTATTGATATCGAGGCTACAATTTTCTGCGAAAGAGAAAGCCATAAGGGTATCATAATCGGCAAAAAAGGTGCAACCCTTAAGAGAATATCAACTTATGCAAGGCAGGATATGGAAAAATTCTTCGACTGTCAGATTAATCTTCAGTGCTGGGTTAAGGTTAAAGACGACTGGCGCAACAGAGAAGGTCTTATTCACAACTTCGGACTCGATTAATTTATACCTCCAATAATGCACAAAATTTAAGACTTAATTTTGTTGATAACATAGAACAGATTTTTTCTCGTTTACTTTCCCTATTTTCTGCAAAGGATATGAGTATATTAGTAAGGAGCTGTTTATTGAACAGCTCTTTGCAGGTATCTTTTGTGAGAGGTGACAGTATGAACAAGAAAGAACTATGGGATGCTTTTATAAAAAGCGGCAGTGTCAGTGACTATCTTAAATACAGAAAGGCTGCCGACTACGGTGATGAAAGAGAATCCTCCTGGGAGGAGCAGGCAGAAATTGCCGAAGAATTTTTAGGGGACTTTCCATATAATAAAGACTAAAGCAAAGGATACTAAGGAGCAGAGTATGAATATTAAAACAGACGGTATTATACTCAGAGAGACAATGACGGGTGAACAAGACAGACTTGTCACTGTACTCACACGCTCAAACGGTGTCATCAAGGCTTTTGTTAACGGAGCAAGAAACCCCAAAAACAAAAATGTCTCATCTACGGGACTTTTATGTTATTCCGACTTTATGATAAATAAAACGCAAAAGGGTGTTTATGTAATAAGGGAAGCAACGGCAAAAGAGCTGTTCTTTTCACTCAGGGATGATATAGTCAATCTCAGCTTGGCACAATATTTTGCCGAGCTTACATATGAACTGTCACCGAGAGAAGAGGATGCCTCAGAGTTTTTATCCCTTATATTAAACAGCCTTTATCTTCTTTCTACGGGCAAGAGAAGCAGAAAAATCATCAAGGCAGTAATTGAACTGAGAATGCTCAGCATTGCAGGTTATATGCCGAGTCTTATCTGCTGTGAAAACTGCGGAGCATATGAAAGCGAGATAATGTATTTTTCACCCTACACAGGTGAGCTTTACTGCGAACTTTGCAAAGGTGCGCAGAAACTTTCCCGCCTTAATCTTGCGACGGTCACTGCAATGAGACATATATGCTTCAGCACAAGCGACAAAATTTTCAATTTCAAATTGCCTGACGAGCATCTTATAGCATTGTCTGAGGTTTCGGAAAGATATCTTATGAATATAACTTCAAGAAAATATAAAACCCTTGCCTTTTACAAAACAATGGCAGATGACTAAAATATAAGGAGGTACAGGAAAAATGAATAAGCATTATGTGGCTTTAGAGCTTCCAAAGGTACTCTGCCGATTAGGCGAGTTCACAAGTTGCGAAGACGCAAAATATGAAGCTGAAAATTTGAAGCCCGAAACAAACATATCTCTTGTCAAAGCACTGCTTAATCAGACGGCAGATGCACATATGCTTATGGCAAAATTCGGTGCGCCTTCTTTCGGCGGACTTAAAAATGTAAACAATGCACTGTCTCGCGCAAATGCAGGATCTACTCTCAATATGAGAGAGCTTCTCGATATAGCTGAAGTTTTAAGAGTAATCCGTTCACTTTCTCAGTGGAAAGAGAGAAACAGCGGTGTAAATACAAGTATTGATACATTGTTTTATTCCCTTAGTCCTAATAAATTCTTAGAGGACAGAATTACTTCTGCAATTATAAGCGAAGACGAAATGAGCGACAACGCTTCACCTGAGCTATATAATATAAGAAGAAAAATCCGTGTTGCATCATCAAAAGTCAGAGACCACCTTGACAAGATGACAAAATCACAGCACTATCAGAAGTTTTTGCGTGACAGCATAGTTACAATGCGTGGCGGAAGATATGTGGTACCTGTAAAGATTGAACATAAAAGTGAAATCGGCGGTCTTGTTCACGACACATCATCAAGCGGTGCAACAGTTTTTATCGAACCCACAGCAGTTGTTGAAGCCAATAACGAAATCAAAGTTCTTCAGGGCAAAGAACGCGACGAAATGGAAAGAATTCTCTGTGAGCTTTCTATGGAAGCAGGCGGATTCTATGAGGGCATTAAGGCTTCATATGAATGTGCAGTTGAACTGAATGTTATCTTCGCAAAGGCAAAACTTGCCTATGAGATGAAAGCCAGCGTACCTGAACTCAACGACGAGGGCATCATAAACCTGAGAAATGCCAGACACCCACTCATTGATCCGAAAAAAGTTGTTGCTACAAATATAATGCTTGGCAAAGACTTCGACACCCTTGTTATCACAGGTCCTAACACAGGCGGTAAAACAGTATCAATCAAAACTCTCGGTCTTCTCTCACTTATGGCTATGTGCGGTCTTATGCTTCCTGTCAGTGACAGAAGTGAAATTTCGGTTTTCGAAAACGTGCTTGCAGATATCGGTGATGAGCAGAGCATTGAGCAGAGTCTTTCGACTTTCTCATCTCATATGGTAAATATTATTAATATAATAGAAAAGGCAGATGACAAGAGTCTTGTTCTTATCGACGAGCTCGGTGCTGGCACTGACCCCATTGAGGGTGCGGCTCTCGCAATTGCAATCCTCGAAGAGATTCACCGCAAGGGTGCAAAGATTGCCGCAACCACTCACTACGCGGAGCTTAAAGCTTATGCCCTTGAAACTCCGAGAATAGAAAACGGTTCTTGCGAGTTTGATGTGGCGTCACTTAAGCCGACCTATAGACTTCTTATCGGTACTCCAGGTCGCTCCAATGCTTTTGCAATTTCACTGCGACTTGGTATGGGACAGGAGATTATAGACAGGGCTCAGAGTCTGGTTTCAAGTGACAGTGCTCACTTTGAAAGGGTTATCGAATCTCTCGAAAGCAGCCGTCAGGAGTTTGAAGAGCAAACTGCAAAGGCAGAAGCTCTCACCGCTCAGGCTGAAAAAGAAAAGAGAGAAGCTCAGAAATATAAAGATGAAATCGAGCGACTTCGCGACGAGGAAATGCAGAAAGCCCAGACACAGGCTATGCGAATAGTTGAGCAGGCTAAACGCTCTGCGGCAGCTCTGACAGCAGAACTGGAAAAACTCAAAAAAGAAAGCGAAAGTGCAAGAGATAAAGCCGAAATGGCAAGGCGTGCTAAACAGCTTATGAAAAAAGGCTATGCTGAGTTTGACGAAATCACCAACCCCGTTGTGGCATCTGCTCTTCAAGATGAAGACTATGTGTTGCCCAGACCTCTCAAGGTCGGTGACGAGGTGCTTTTGTGCGATATCGGTAAAACTGCAACCATAACTGCCCTTAAAGACAGAAAGGGAGACTATGAGGTTATGGCAGGTATTATGAAACTTCGTACCAAAGAAAGTAATCTTCGTCTTGTGGAAAAGACTAAAAAAAATCAGCCTAAGTCCCGAAGCGTGCCAAACAGACAGGAACACCACTTCTCGGCTGCAAGCGAGGCAAACACACGCTGTGACCTTCGCGGTATGAACGTTGAAGAGGGCATTATGGAGGTTGACAGATATATTGACCAATGCCTGAGACTCGGTCTTGGAGAACTGACTGTCATTCACGGCAAGGGTACGGGTGTGCTGAGAAAAGGTCTGCAGGAACATCTGAGAAAGAGCAGATTCGTCAAATCTTTCCGTCTTGGTGTTTATGGTGAGGGTGAAAACGGTGTTACTATTGTAACTTTAAAATAATCAGCGCGTTTTTGATTCTTTTTCCGCGCAAGCAAAAAAAATGCCCGTCCGGCGAGGACAATAAAAAGCAGGGAGTCACAATTGACTCCCTTTTTTGTATGCTTCAAACTTCTTTCTGGTGGCCTCTCCGCCTCGAAGATGCCTTTCGGTTTTATTTTTCTCAAGTACGCGCCTTACCTTTTCCTGCAAGGCTCTGTCGATATTGCACAGTCGCTCGGTGACATCTGTGTGCACTGTTGACTTGCTTATGCCGAATTCTTTAGCGCACTGTCTGACTGTTGCACCGGTGTCGGCTATGTATCTGCCTAAGATTACAGCGCGGTTGTCTGTGTCGGTTTTCATATCTTTTCCCCCTCGGGAAAGTATATGCCAAAAGGGGAGCAGGTATGACTTATCCTTTGAAGTTTGCGGCTGAGGTGAGTTTCGGCTCCGTGAAATCGCCTGCGGCGATTTCCGAGGGACGCTCTTCATGCGCCCCTCGCGCCGTTCACGGCGACGGAGCCGCCCTCTTGGCACTTTGCACAAATTTGCTGCAATAATTTTTACTTTATTTCTTAACAGTTTTTTTAAAATTCTATTGATTTATTTGCACTCTTAATCTATAATGAGTATGTGTAATTATGGGG
>JAZQZO010000053.1:0-3708 GCA_045634065.1 Acutalibacteraceae bacterium | reverse complement strand
AGCAAATATTGCGATACACAGCAAAACAGTACCCACTGAAATCAGTGAGTACTTTTTATTAAGCTGAGATGAATTTCTTTTTCTTTTTTCCATCAGTCTTCCTCGATTTTGTAACCGATACCATAGACGGTTTTAAGATGTTTATTACCCCATTCACCAAGTTTGGTTCTCAATCTTGCCACGTGGGAGTCTACAGTTCTGATGTCACCGGAGAAATCAAAGCCCCATATGCTGTCAAGAAGCTGTTCACGGCTGAATACTCTGCCCGGAGACTCCAGGAACTTCTTAAGTATCTTGTATTCTTTGAGCGTCAGATCAATTTCCTTGCCTTCAAGACGTACTTCGTGTGCCTCGTCATTGAAAACAAGCTCACTGACAGCCTTTTCACCTGCAGTTGCAAATGTACCGCCGGCTCTTCTGAGAAGCGCCTCTACCCTTTTCACAAGCACTCCGGGGCTGAAAGGCTTTGTCACATAATCATCTGCGCCGTTTTCATAGCCTGTGAGAATATCAAATTCTTCGCTTCTTGCTGTGAGCATAATAACGGGTACATCGGAAGTTTCTCTGACCTTTCTGCATACTTCCCAACCGTTGAGGCCCGGCATCATAATATCAAGAATAATGAGATTTATATCGTTTTTGTTGAGCTGAAAGAGTCTGAATGCTTCATCGCCATCTTCAGCTTCAATTATATCGTAACCTGATTTCTTTAAAAAGTCGCCGACAAGTTTTCTTATTTTCTGTTCGTCGTCTGCAACGAGTATTCTCTCCATAAGTTTTATCCTCCGTTAAGTTGATGCGGATATAATACACCGTGTCAGCTATGATAATACACCAATAATTTTGTCACATTTTGTTTAATTATTGAACTTTTTTCTACAAAAGTCTGATATTTATTTTGTAAAGAAATCAATAATCTTATTTATAATAGCTTTAATGAAATTAAAAATTCTTTGGAAGAATGTTGGTTGTTCTGCCTTTTCAGGCACAGATTCATCAACCACCACAACACCCTTTTCCCTGTCATAAATCATATAGCGTGAAAGCTCAGAATTATCACAGGTTGCCTCTTCTTCACCGAAGAGAAGCTCAGCAAAGAACTGCGCTGTTACTTCATTTTCTGAATGCATTGTGTTTTTAACAAACCAGGTCTTATCCGCAAAAAGGCAGGTTGAAGCATCAACTGTTTTATCAGGTGAGATATATTTCATATCTTTGCCTTCGAGATATTCATCGCTGAAATATTCACCGACGGGAGCTGTTGTTGCACCTAACGAACTGCTCTTTGTTTCAATAACGGTATCACTGAGCATAGTCCATTCATCAGTCATAGGCACTGCGTTATAACCGTATCTTGTGATAACTGCAACCCTTGCATTTTTATCAAAATCGACAAGAGTCTGAGTTTTATTCTTTCTTACCTTTTCATTGTAGTTTTCAACTCTTGCTCTGAGTCCGTCGTACTCCTGACCTTTCATATCGCCTTCAAAAACAAAAACCATAACATCATCGATATACTCGTCGGGTATCATAGACCAGATTGAAGGCCAACAACCGAACAAAGGGAAAAGTGTTTCTTTGAACAATACCGGGCCTATTTTTTCATATGCATCATTGAGAAAATCAGACAGCGACTCATTGATACCTGCAAGCGAAAAAATGTCAACAACACTTGACCAAAGCTCCTCATACTCTGTGGTACCGATAACCATTTTAAGAAGTGCAGCGATACCCTCACTTGCAAAAGTTGCTTTTCCGCTGAAAAGTTCACCAACGCTTGTCAGGCCGTCAATGGCAGGAGTATCAAAAACAACGCCCATTACTTTATCGTTACCATAAATCGAAAGGTATGTAAGAGTAATAACACCACCTAATGAGTGTGATGAAATAGCCACTTTATCACTGCCTGTACATTCAAGGACATAATTGATATACGCGTCAAGTTCTGCTGCGATTTCAACAGGGTCACCTCTCCAGTCATATCTGAAACTAAGACGTGGTGTACTGATAACAGTTTCTTTGCCAGGGTACACAAAAGCTGCACCTGAATTATCTACAGCTGAACCGTCGGGGTTATTGAAGTAATCAGCGAAAGTGGAATTAATAAAATCAGCAACTTTCTTTCCGAGCTTTTCCGTATTCTTATCAGCTGCAAACGCGATAAACGCAGGCACAATGTCTTTCTTGAGTGCATCAATCAGATAGTCCTTATCAGGCATACTGATTTCGGTTTCGGGATTATCCTTATCTGTGTAAATCTTACTGGCTTCAAAACCGGGCACATAAATCTCAGGATAAACAGCACCCACTTTTTCCACCGCAAAAGCAGGCACTGCCAAGGTAAACAACATAATAACAACTAAGACGATGCTTATAACATTAATAATTTTTTTCATAATTACTCTCCTACAATATAATTAGATAAGTGCAATTTGAATATAACATATTTATTCTTAGTTGTCAAATATTAAACTAGTAAAACTTCTCCTATCTCCCGTCAAAGAATACCCACTGAAAATTGTTAAGATTTTTTTGCAAAAACTATTGACAAACTTATCACCTTTTGATATACTTCTAAAAGTCGACTACACAAGGGCCATTAGCTCAGTTGGTTAGAGCAACCGGCTCATAACCGGTTGGTCCGGGGTTCGAGTCCCTGATGGCCCACCATTTAAACTAAATATAGGGGTATAGCTCAGTTGGTAGAGCAGCGGTCTCCAAAACCGCGTGTCGAGGGTTCGAGCCCTTCTGCCCCTGCCAAAGGACATCGCAAAAGCGGTGTCTTTTTATTTTCTAGATAAATGCACAACTGAACCTGAGGCACGCGGAGCGTGTCGTGGGGTGCGGGTCTCCTGCGGAGACCTCTGCGAAGCAGAAGCACCGACCGAGCCGGCAGGCGAGAATGCGGGTCTCCTGTGGAGACCTCTGCGAAGCAGAAGCACCGACCGAGCCGGATGGCAAGAATGCGGGTCTCCTGTGGAGACCTCTGCGAAGCAGAAGCACCGACCGAGCCGGATGGCGAGAGTCGAGCCCTTCTGCCCCTGCCAAGTAAGAATCCTTGTAAACTCTAGGTTTACAAGGATTCTTTCACTTACTTAATGGCAATATCAAACCCCAAGACAATGCCAAGTGTCTTGGGGTTGTACTTTTATCTTAGTCACAATCAGATGACTTCAAATTCCAGTCTGTGGGCATAGCAATCTTCACCCGTCTGCTGAGTTTTAATTTCACCGGTGGCATCATTGTATGATATCTTAATTCTGCTGTATTCACCCTTTTCGTATCGGTAATCCCAACCGGAATCGTCATACAGCATAAACTCTCCGTCTGCACCTGTGAAAATCTTTACTTTATAGGGTGCATCAGGAATTTCATCGACGTAATTCATCACCTGAACTGTGGGAACAATTGCCCCCGCTTTAACAAAGACAGGAATATTATTTATATCAATATCAACTTCTATTTCCTGACCACCTGTGAACTTCTCATTAGTAAAGTAATCGTACCATATACCCTTGGGCAGATATACCTTCATCTTTGATATTTCAGGCTTTGTGACGGGACAAACGAGGAAAGTATCGCCATAGATATATTCACCGAAAACTTTTTGAGCTTTATTATCATATGGGAACGCCAAAGCAAGTGGCTTTACGGGCATTTTGCCGTCAAAGGTTATATTTGCATTTATAGAATAAAAGAACGGTATAA
>JAZQZO010000052.1:0-1547 GCA_045634065.1 Acutalibacteraceae bacterium | reverse complement strand
TGAAAGTTTATTTATTTGTTTTAAGTTATTTACTTAAAAAATAATCTGTGTTAGGGTGCTTTTACAAGCGTCTTTTGAAAAATCAGTTTTCCTCGGATTCTTCCTTGGATTCTTCTGCTTTTTCAGATTCTGTTTCTTCGCTTTCTAATTCTTCGGATATTTCTTCAGATATCTCTTCATCCTGAGTATCCTCCAAGGTCTCCTCTGCTGCATCCTCTGTCTCGGGAGCTTCATCTTCGATCTGCTCCTCGGAAGTCTCTTCATCTACCTCGGTAGCTGCCACAGCGGTGTTTACTAAGTTTTCATCACCTACGCTGATAGTACTGAGTGTGAGGGTAGGAATATTATCATTTTCATCATTATCTTCTTTTTGGGTCTTCTCTGACATATCGTCATCGATCTCAACAGCAGTACAACTGAATGAAGAATATACGCTGGTTGCAGATTCTCCACCATAGCCAAGCTTGCCTGCATTCTCTGCAGCTACCTTTTCCTTGTAAGCAATAAGCTCTTCCTCTGTTTCAAAGATGAGCTGGCTCTGAATATCAATGCAAACTGTCATAGCCATTGTATCGTGGATAAAGTGAGTCATATCTGACTTAAAGAAGAGAATACATTCGGCAATAACAATCACTGCAACGACTCCAAGTCCTAACAAAACAAAGTCGGGGCTCATCACAGAAAAAGACATAGCCATGAAAACGAGTACGGGAATCATTGTTTCAATGGTATACTTGCCAAGGAAGGTTCTAATAGCGAGCTGTAATGGACTAAGCTTCAAGCCATCTACTCTCATAAGTCCAATACCGAAGACCTTCTTACCAATGGTCTGACCGTTCTTTAATAAAAGAGGAACCACAAACTCGAGCAAAGCATAAGCAATGAGAACACTGATCATTACATTAAAGATTGAGAGGTTGATAACTACACCATAAAGTTCCTTTGCTTCAGTGTCTTTATTCAACTCCGCATTAGCTTCAGCTTCCCGGGCTTTATACCACTCTAAGTAGGTTGCCTTATCTTCGTTAATGATCTTTTTAATTTCTTCTTTGCTATAGGGCCCGGTTTCGGTTCCGTAAGTAGCGTTAAAAACATCATAGATGTATTCTTGTTGATATGCATCGTAAATCGCCTGAAGCTGTTCAGACTTAGCATCATACCCTACAATGTTGGCAAAAACAGTGCTGATACCTATTGCAACCATAAACAGTGCAATAATGTCAGCAAGGAAAGCAGATATTCTTTTGCTCATAGTGGCTTTCTGAAGATCCAACATCTTTTTATCTCCTGTCAAATTTATTTTAGAAATATGCGGCTTGATGAAGATTATGTAAGGGTTACGTGCTAAAAGCGTGCATAAAAATTTCTACATATATAATGTAACATATTTGTCGAAAAAAATCAAGGTAATTTTTTAATATTTTTATAGTTTTTTCACTTTTTGCAAAAAAACAATATTTTTCACGCAAAAATAGGGCTTAATTTGCGCAATTTGACCAAATTTTAACGTCGAGACTATTATATTTATGAAGGAAAGATTTGCGTTT
>JAZQZO010000051.1:0-5722 GCA_045634065.1 Acutalibacteraceae bacterium | reverse complement strand
TTCAGTTCGGTGCATCAAACCTTCTTCCTCTTATGTTCCAGGCTGACGTTCTCGAAGATATTGAACTCAAAACAGGAAAGCGCCTTGATGCTTCATTCCCATTTATTATATCCATCGGTACCCTCATCAGCGGTACTATTGCAAGCACCGTTGCACCTCTTTTACTCTATGGCGAAAGTTCAATCATCCAGTATATTCAGCCTACAGAGTTTGATCCAACACCAACCCAGAGCATTAAGACCAAGATTCTCCTCTTATTCTTCTACACAATTATACACGGTCTTATGATGTTCCTTGCAGGTGTACCTTTCTTCTTCTATAAGCTCACAGGCAAAACTAAGGAAGATATTCACAATGCTGTTTTAGCAAAAAGAGAAGCACTCAAGAACGCAGAATAAAATAGCAAATCCCCGAACTTCAAAGTTCGGGGATAACTTTTTGTCAGATAATAACTCGGGCATATTCATCTCGTTCTTTTCTGAGAATGGTCTCATCTTCAAGAGGAATATCGCACTCAAACGTAAAGTCCATCATAGGATGATTAGTGCTTTCTATTGTTTCACCGTCGGCATTTTTAAGTTTTTTAGCAACAACTTTGAAAGGTTCTTTACCGACAAACATAGCTTCAAGTTCATCACCCTCAAAGAAACGGTTTCTCTGTGAGCAATATGCAATACCGTCTTTCCAATATTTAACTATAGCCATTACGTCCCATTCACGGTTATATCCGCCTTTATAGCTGACATTAGCATCGTCGTGGACATCACCATAGAAAAAGCCTGTACAATAGTCACGATAGCTGATTTTACGCATTTCATCAATAATCCATTGTTTTGGTTTATAGTCATCACCGGGATTTTCGAAATATTCATCTATTGCTTTTCTGTAAGCGTTAGTTACAACAGCCACGTAATAAGCAGATTTTGCTCTTCCTTCGATTTTAAATGAAGTAATACCGGCCTTGATCATCTCAGGTATATGCTCAATCATACACATATCCTTTGAGTTCATAATGTAGGTACCGCTATCGTCTTCGACAACAGGGAAATGCTGACCGGGGCGCTTTTCTTCCATAAGAGTATACTTCCAGCGGCAAGGCTGAGCACACTCACCTCGGTTTGCATCTCTTCCAACAAGATAGTTCGAAATAAGACATCTGCCCGAAAATGAAACACACATTGCACCGTGAACAAAACACTCAATATCCATATCATCGGGTATATTGTCACGCATTTCAGATATTTCAGTCATTTTAAGTTCTCTTGCTGTAACGACTCTTTTTGCACCCATATCATAAAATGCTTTAGCAGTTTCATAGTTGACAATACCTGACTGTGTTGAAATATGGATTTCCATATTCGGCACATATTTCTTAGCCATAGCAAGTACGCCGATATCTGAAATAATAAGAGCGTCAACTCCTGCTTTTTCAGCGTCCTTGAGAAACTCAGGCAGTTCGGGAAGCTCGTCATTTCTCGGCAGTACGTTGCAGGTGAGATATACCTTGACCCCTCTTTCGTGGCAATATTCAACCGCTTCGATCAGCTGTTCCTTATTGAAATTTGCAGGAGCGGCTCTCATACCAAACATAGTGCCACCAAGATAGACTGCATCGGCACCGTATTTAACGGCAGCCTGAAGCCTTTCCATATCACCTGCCGGAGCAAGAAGCTCCGGCTTTTTAATTTTATTTGACATTAATAATTTTCACCTGTCTTCTGATTTTTTAACCGTAAAGATATAATTGAGTATTCTTCTGATGCTCAGATGCGGTTTTTGCAAGATAAATTTCACCAGACGGACTATGCATGAAGAAGTAATAATCTGTATCGGCAGGGTACAAAGCAGCTTTAATGGCCGATGCACCGGGGTTACAGATGGGTCCGGGAGGCAAGCCTTGAGAGCTGTAGGTATTATAAGTGCTAAGATACAATTCAAAATAGAAATCTGAGAAGAGATTATACTTTTCAAGCGATGAAATATAATCCTTTGTTGAGTTCATTTCGAGAGTCGGGTAAGTTGACGGTGCATCAAGTCTGTTGTGAATAACACTTGAGACGATAGCCATCTGACTGCTATTTTTAGCTTCACGCTGAATAATAGCTGCAATATTCATTACCTCATCAACTGTAAGACCAAGTTCTTTTGCTCTTTCGTCATACTCAGGTGTCCACTTGTTACCGAAGTTGTTAAAGAGCTTTTCAATAACAGATGCCGGATTCTCATCAATAAAGAAATCATAGGTGTCGGGGAAAAGATAACCTTCATATTTAAGGTATCTGTTGGTATTATCCTTGATATCTTTAAGAAAACCGTACTGTCTTCCGACAATCTCAAGGTTTGCATATAGCTTTTCAGCTGTGCAAACTTCATATTTTTCGAGCTTTTCAAATATCTGTGCAACTGACCAACCCTCGGGGAAAGTAAGTCTGACAGTACCTTTAGAACCCGATTTTTTAACCATTATTGTTTCAATGTTTATTTCAACACCGGCATCTTTATCAAGAAGGTAGATACCGGGACGATATTCCATAGTATCATAGTCTCTGATTTTCAATAAAACATAGCAAAGGGTTTTCTGCTTAATGAGCTTATTTTTCTCAAGTTCATTGAAAACAACATCAAAATCTGCACCTTCAGGAATTTCAACACTGACTGAGCCGCCTTGTTTATCTATAGCAAGAACATCATTGATAAACTGCATAGCTATTGTTGATGCAGAAACAGTCATAATTGAAATGAAGAAAATACAAACACAGGCGATAAGAGCCGTTTTAACAAAATTATATCTCCTCTTAGCTTTGATTTTAGCTTTCTGCTCAGGAGTATACTTTCTATCAGACGCTGCTTGCTGAGCATTTTTCTTATGAACAGTATTATTTGTAACTC
This sequence comes from Acutalibacteraceae bacterium, assembly GCA_045634065.1. Lineage (GTDB taxonomy): Bacteria > Bacillota > Clostridia > Oscillospirales > Acutalibacteraceae > UBA6857. The sequence continues at coordinate 2,833 of JAZQZO010000051.1, read as the reverse complement.
TCTTATCGGTAGTAGACGATGTTCTCTTAACACCGGCAGGCTTGGTCTGTCTTGATGTTGTTTTACCGGCAACACCTGTGGGCTTTTTAAGTTCCTGTGAAGCAACACTTTTTCTCGGTGCAGTTGGTGGAATATGATTCTGAGCGTTTACTGCATTTGTTCTGGCATTATTTATAGTTACAGGCACTTCCGGTGCATTAGGTGGCTCAGGCATACCGACAAAATCATCAAAATTGCTGATATGCACCTCAAACTTTTTCTGAGTCTGAGGATACCCCATATTTTTTGCATTTCCGTTAGAATCGATATTTTCACTAAAATCGCCCAAACCTTTTGATGATACTTTGGAATATGGATTTGTGTTCTGGGGTCTCGGACTGCCTGCATTTGCATCACTGCCTGCTGCACCGTTATTTTTTGAACCCTCTGAATAGAAACGATCAGCCATATTATTCCTCCTTTATCTTATGTCGTATATTTTTTCATTTGTAAAAATGTAATTTACTCTTTTATCGTAGTTATCTCTCGGCAATTTTTCACAGAGACAGTCCGTATAACACAAGCCAATCGATACTCCTGTAAATCTGCTTAGAAATCTATCATAGTACCCTTTGCCATAGCCTAAGCGGTAACCGTCTTCATCAAAACTCAAAGCAGGCACAAGGCACAGGCTGCATTCAGTGAAATTCTCAGCCTGACTCTTAACTTGTGGTTCTTTGATGCCGTACATACCGTCGATTAAATCTGAAAGTGAAGTAATATAATAAAACTTCATATTGCCGTCTTTATCTGTACATTTTGGCAGCGCTACTTTTTTGCCGTCATCAAGCGCTTTACTTATAATAATGTGAGTATCAACCTCACTGTCTACAGACCAATAAGCATAAATCTTGTCAGCATTTTTATATTGCTGAGAATTTAGCACCGATTCAGCTATAGATTTATTTTTGGTATCCCTGTCGACAACCGAACCTCGGATGTTTCGATATTCGGTGCGAAGAGATTTTTTATCCTTATTCATCATTTCATCTGAATAGCCTTGCCTATTTTTTGGGCAGAGTCCTCACCAACTAAAGCAGAAACAATCTTCAAACCGAATTCAGTTGCAACACCCGCACCCTTGGCGGTAATAATATTGCCGTCGACCACCACATATTCATCGCTGATTTTTGCACCCTCAAGCTCAATTTCAAATCCGGGATATGCTATAGCCTCTTTGCCTTTAAGCAAACCCTTATGGCCGAGAATCTGAGGTGCAGCACAGATAGCGCAGATATATTTACCTTTTTCGTTTGCAAAATCAATAGCTTTCTGAACTTCAGCACTTTCTTCAAGGTTTGTTGCCCCCGGCAGACCACCGGGAAGAATTACAGCATCGAGGCTTTCATCGAGAATAACTTCTGAAAGCGAGATATCGGGAATTACCTTTATGTTGTGACTCGACGAAACAACATCACCTGTAACACCAACAGTTTTAACTTCTACACCTGCACGTCTGAGCATATCAACAGGTGCTATAGCTTCAACTTCTTCAAAACCGTTTGCTAAAAAACAATATACCATAACTCATTCTCCTTTAATCAAGTGCTATATTCATATAAATTTCTTTATTTTCAAACTCATCATTGAAATAGCGAATCATACCATTTCTGACTTTTACTGAATTTTCAATATGACAGTTTGTATATATAACCGACTCACCGCAAAGATTGTTTATCAGATTCATAGCCGATTCATTGTCAGAACAAAACAGCTCTTCCCCTTCAGCGTAATAGGCGTTATCACTCAGGTAAAATATTCTTGCACCGGAATAACGCAAACACTCAAAGGCATATTTGCTGCATATATCATTATAAATCAACATATTGCATAAAGCTGAATTTCTGATTTTATAAAATTCCTCACTGTCAGTTATCTCTCGATAGACTCTCATAGTGGAAGCGACATTTTCAATCGGATATTTATACTTAAACATAGACTCTCTGAAATTGAATCTGCCGTAATAATCATAGAGACCGTTATCAGCAGGCACAAGAGCTATGAAGTCAAGATTTTCTTCTTTCGCATAGTCAGCAGCTTCGTTAATCAGCTTTGACATCAGACCCTTACCTCTATATTCTGGCAAAGTAGCTGCAGCATAAAGATATCTGCCACGATAAATTTTACCGTCGCATTTTATTATGCACTTCAAAAGGTAAAGTGCACTGACGGGTTCATCGTCAATAATTTCAGCAAAACACTCACTGTCGAAGTAGGCTTCTTTAAAAAATAGTTTTATATAATCGGTTTCATCGCCGAAAACACTATGCCAAAGACTTATAAGGGAGGAAATATATTTATCTTTCTCTTGAATCAACATTTTTCAGCTTAGCCTCATATTTTTCAGCAAGGATTACAGGATAGTAGCTGAGTTTTGCTTTTCTCAGGTTTTCAGCACCTGTATCATCCTCACGATTGATGTATTTATAGCACGAAAGCTCATTTTTAACGAACTGCTGATTTATCATAGGATATGCTCCCCTGATATCAGAAAAAGCCTTTTCTATGTGAACGCAGAACACATCTTTTGATGCAGGCTCACCCATTGTATAGGCAACAACCCTGCCGTCAATCTTCAGCACGCCACCCACATAATCCAGCTTATCGTAGTTGTCAAAAACACGTTTGATTATCTTAAGTTCACCCTCAAGTTCTTCTCTGTATTCTTCAAGAGTTCCCTCAAGCCAGAGTTTACTCATTTCAAGACATTCCGACATATTATCTTTTGTCAGTCGTTCATAGGTCCAATTGTAATTTCTCATAAAAAACGAGATGTGATTTCTTTTGGGCTGAT
>JAZQZO010000050.1:0-5861 GCA_045634065.1 Acutalibacteraceae bacterium | reverse complement strand
GGATTTTTCAGCATAGTGCAAAGCAGAGTACATATACCTGTAGGACCAGCACCGATAATAAGCACAGTATCGTCCTCTGTGATTTCAGAAATGCGTGTCGCCCAGAAGCCTGTGGCAAGAACATCACCCACAAAAAGAGCCTGCTCATCGCTGACACAGTCGGGGATTTTGTTAAGCCCCATATCAGCATAGGGCACTCGCACAAACTCGGTCTGTCCGCCGTCGATACGGCAACCTAAAGCCCAACCGCCATTCTTGTCGGTGCAGTTATTCACAAAGCCCTTCTTGCAGAAAAAGCACTCTCCACAAAAGGTTTCAACATTAACGGTAACTCTGTCACCGGGCTTGAACTTTGTCACACCACTACCAACACTTTCAACTATACCGACCATCTCGTGACCGACAGTAATTCCCGGAACAGCTCTCGGCACAGAACCGTGCTTGATATGTAAATCGCTTGAGCAGATGCTGCTCATTGTAACTCTCACAACCGCATCACGTGGGTCGATGATTTCGGGCTTGGGTTTGGTGGTGAGTTCAAATTTATTATGGTGTTTGTAGGTGTAGGATAGCATGATGAGTACTCCTGTCTGAAACTCAATTTTTTAATATTGCATTATTCTTTCTTTTTTTAGATACAACAAGTCTAAAATTACACATATCATTTTTTCCAGTATAAAAAATTTTATACTGATACAGGGTATTCAAGAAGCTTATTTTTCAAAATTTCTCTACCCCACAAAACCACATTGTTTGCAGAGGCCAATTCTTCAGCAGCTTTCGTAAATACATTATTGGTCACGACCATTACTCGATTGCATCCATAATACGCTCTTCCGGCAACAGCCTCTTGAATTGCACTATTTCCTACAGTTGAAGTGTAACATTTGGCCTGAATTCCAATTTTTAATTTACCTTTTTCTGCAATTACATCTATTCCTTGGTCTCCAGAATGTTTAGTTACATATGATTGAAAACCCATATTCTTGAATAGTATACAAACAAGATTTTCGAATTCATTTCCACTCATTAAATCAACATCATCAATATCAACCTTTACTTTTTTTGCAAAAACATTATGCGATGTTTGGAATAACTGTGTTCTGAAATTTTCTTGCTTTTTTTGTTTTTCAAAATGATTTACAATGGTATATACCTGTTTAAAAACGAAATGGAACTCGTCTTGAATTGATGGTTCTTGTGACATTACGTAATATGTCAATGCCGTCATACCAAAAGAATCAGAAGATGAAATTGCATTTTTCGCAACACACATTGCAATATATTCGGAAATATCACTATAATTATCATCTGCACAACAATTTTCCAACCATTGTTTAGAAAATAAATCAATTGCCCCTTTTCTAATAATCAAAAAACTGGTTAATCTTAAAAAAGATTTAGGAATTAATTCTCTCTCCGAAAGTACATTTTCATACTCATTAAGTAGCCCTTGTATCTTTCTGAATGTTTTATCGTTATTTGGATGACTGAATAACTTTATTGCCTCATCAATCTCGTTCGTATTGAAGTCTACATATTTTGAAAAAATTCCATCTGACCACGATGTATGTCGTAACATTGCCTTATACATATTTATCTCTGTAAAAAATTTATGTGGAATCATATTAATAAAATTTTGAGTTGGAATTTTCATATCATTCAAATACAGTTGTTCACTCAACTTAAAGCATTCTTGGATGGCAATATTTATCATATTTTCGACAAATTCATTATATTCTTTTGCGAAGCTAATAAATGATTTTTCATCCTCTTTATCAATAAAACGAATCCATTGCATTTGATTTATTTTAAACCAATCATCATTTGGATTTTCAATAATAATCTTATTAAAAGGTTCTAACCTTCCAATGGTTTTGCCTCCACTTAACCCTTTTAATGCAAATCCTGTATTTCCACAAGAGAACATATATGATTTTATTTCATCGTTAAATTCATCATAACCAAGAACTCTTTGTTTGGACTGAAATACTTCTGCATCAATGTTGCCATTATAGTATGATATATAATCGTATATGTTTTTTATATCAGGAAATATCATCTTTTCAAACATTAGTTGTTTCCTCACATTCTAACAAATCGTTTTCAAGGCATTTGGTAATATATTCATTATCATACATATAATATTCTTCTTTTATTTCCTTGGCAAATTTATTGGTTTTTTCGCTAAAATTATTGAATATAAATTCTTTTTTGAAAAGAGTTTTTAAGCATCGTAATAGTTTTGTTAAATTCAAATAGTTAGAATTCAAATTGATGTTATTTTTTACAGAAGTCTCGAACTCTTCAGCAAAAACATCAAACAAATCATTTGCTCTTATAAAATCAAAGGATTTAATACGATTAGCCTTTTTAATAATAAGATTGTATAAAATTATCGTTTTAGTGCTTTCTTTTAAAGTGGCTTTTTCTAATAACTTATCACTGTCCATATTTAAAAAATCAGAAATCGTTGTGTTGCCTGATTTGGCAAGATGAGTATTTAATTCGTTAAATATTAAAATTGAAAAGTCGAGTATAGAGTTACATGTTTCTATGGTTGTCTTTATTTCTTTGCAATATTTTGCTACATTTAAAGCTAATGGTATTAATACTGATGAAAGTACAGCTGTGGATAATGCAACAATAATATCATGAATTCTCTCATTCTCAATATTGTATGATAAAATAATGAAAATTGTACAAACAAGAGCTAAAGAAATAAAAGCAATATTATCTAACGAAAAGAAGCAGTTTTTAACCTTGTTTTTATGATAAAAAGAAAAATAATCGTTGACTCTTTTGATCGATTTCTTAATGTAACTATAAACTCGTTTCATTTTCATTCTCCTTATGTAAATTTAATTTTCTCACAATGGTTAATTATCCAATACACAACAGCAACGCCTTAAGAAAGTCAGCATCATTCTGTGCAGTTCTCTTTTTCGTTCCCTTTGTTCTGTTACCTGCCATTCTCTCCTTTTTGCCTATAAAACGGGTGAAAAGGAGATTTTCAATATTGCTGTCGGTGTAGATAAGTCCGTTCTGATTCAGAGCCTTCGCTCCCTTGCCAAGCACCAAAGCTGCAAGTCCGTAGTCCTGTGTGACAATTACATCGCCCTTTTCGGTAAGGTTTGCAATACGGCAATCGGCAGAATCTGCACCCTTATCAACAATGATAGTGGTTGCTCCGTCTTTTTCAATGGAGTGGGTGTTGTCGCAGACAATGATGCACTCAAGTCCTCGCTCTTTGGCAGTCCTAACGGTAATATCTACAACCGGACAAGCATCAGCATCAATTATAATTTTCATATGGTCACCATTAAATCGATATTTATATGCATTTATTATATCACTTCACTTTATATTTCTCAACACAATTCAATAAAACCATAAATTATAAATATCTTCAATTTTCTTTGTATATAAATTCTTTTTTCTTTGCAAATCTATCATAATTATTATATAATCAGATTAAGGAGATGATTTAATGGGAAGAGTTAAAGAAACCACGCCCGATTATATATATGAGAATATGGAAAAACTTGAGTCTTATGCTTTCAAGCAAGATCTCGATGAGTACTTAGCTAAGGGCGAATTTCAGGATAACTCCCTTCTTCGTGAGTTTTTAGAGGATATCCTCCCCTATGAAGGCCCCAACCATTTCATTATGGTAAGCGACAAATACGGCAGAACCAAAAATCTTTCCTTCTCTCGTCAGGAATGTATCGATGCACTTTGTTGTCTTTGTCAACATGAGCTGACCTTGTACTTCCATCCTGCAACATTTACGAAATGGATAGAAAACGAGTACGCTGTGGCTTTTCGCTGCCTTTATATAGACATCGACGATGTTGGTATGATAGCTGACAAAACCGACTATGATGATGTGGTAAATTTCTTACAAAATGAGCTCGGTCTTACACCTGATAAATTCTTCAAATGGTGCATTTTAAGTGGAAATGGAATGCATTTGGTGGCACCGATAGACGAGTACACTGCCGAAGATGAAGAGCTTCGTGTTAAATATTTAGAGCCGTTGATAGCTTTACTTGGCGGAGATATAGCCTGTAAACCCATTAGCCATATGTTTCGCTGCCCTACATCAATAAATCTAAAACATCGCCCTATCAAGGGTAAGCTTTTTAAAATGAATGACTCTAACGACAGAGATATTCACCGTCTTGATTGGATTTTTGAAGCAGGAGTTGACTATGAAGCTTATAGAGCTAAAAGTCAGACTTTGATAAACGAGAAGAGAAACCAAACTATTGCAAGAAATAAGCAGGCTGAGTTAGACTTTCTGGAGAAACTCGGCGATGAATCAATATCAGACTTTCTGAGTCGGCAGGGTACCAGCGAAGAAGACAGAGAGTTGGCAACCAAAATATTAAAAAGGCAGCTGAAGAAAGCAGCTAAACAAAAAGCTAAAGGTACAGATTATGAAGCGATCATCGAGGCAGATGATTCAGACGATGAGTTGTATTATGATAATCCCCTGCCCTATAAGAATCTTGAGTTTTATAACAACTATTCTAAAAGCAATCGCACCTGGAATTTGCTTCTTGATCTGCATAACTTTTTCATCAGGAGCAAGGGCTGTCTTGTGTCCCGTAATATGTTTTTCTTCATAATCGCAAACTATCTTAAGTACATCAAGAAAGACGAAAACTATGCGGTACGCTATTGCTATAAGTATGTTGATGAGGAATATTATGATGATATGTGTTCAATTATTGCCAGAGTTTATCACAACGAGAAAACATATATGATGAGATATTCCACCATTGCGGATTTACTTGCATTTTCAGATGTTGACATTGAACGTAGCCACTGTAATTTTACAGAAGAAATCCGTCAGCAGAGAAAGAAGGAGTACGACAAGCAATACTATGCTCAGGAAAAAGAAAAAGCAGGCAAGACTCCTGCTCAGTTGAAAAAGGAAGCTCAGATTGAGTTTGTAAGAAATAACCCAGACATGCCTGTTGCTGATATTATGAAAGCTTTGGGTGTATCAAGATCGACAGTACAGAGGCTGAAAAGAAAAATCTGATGTATCAAAAAATTCCGTTGACTATAGTATTCGGATTTTTGAATTTCTTTTCTAATTTATTTTAAAATGGCGGAATGGATTTGATAATTCGATGGTACATATATTAAGTAAAACAGGAGTCCTTCGAGTGAAAGGCTCCTTTTGGTTTTGATTAAAACACTCCGTCAGCGACATAGTTTTGGAAATACTTCACCTTGTCGCCATATTGTTTTTGAGATGTATGCACGATACCTTGACATCTCAGTGGCTCACCTGTTTCAGCATTTAGGCGGTGATCCAATGGGTCGAAAAAGGTCAGCGGTACAACAGATGCGTAGCCGTTACTCACAACATTGACATTAACCTTGTGCATATCACCCATCCGGACAACATTTTTTACTGTGCCATAGATATCAAAATAGTTAACATACTTTGCTCTGCTATAGCTGAGGGGCAGAATTCGATCAACTATAATAGATATGCGTATGCCTCGCTCTGATGAGTAGCTACTCTGAATGTTGCCTTCAAGCATAATCCAATCACCAATTTTGTACTCGCCTAAGAAATGCTCAGCGAATTCTTTTGTGAAAACCACATCGGGTTGGCTGTTACCTACATCGATTTTTGCTATTGCGATGCCACCGTTTGAGTGGTAAACGTGAATGATTTCGCCCTTGAGGGTTATTTTGTTTATTCCTTCTGTCATTAAAAAAACTCCTTTGTTTTGTTTATTTTATAATCTTAACCAAAATCTCCATTCGTGTTTGGCTACTAATAATATGACAGATAGATTGCGATGATAACTCGAAATAATTTTTCATTTTTTGTG
>JAZQZO010000049.1:0-3834 GCA_045634065.1 Acutalibacteraceae bacterium | reverse complement strand
GAAAAGTTCGAGCTTGAAATCGGTGACACAGATAAAATCACTGTTACCGTTACTCCCGATAATGCTACTAATAAAGAAGTTACATACACTTCAAGCAACGATAAGGTTGTAACAGTTGACGAAAACGGCAACATCACCGCTATCGGTGAGGGTACTGCTACTATTACAGTCACTTCAAAGGATGACGACAAAACAACAACATCAGTAATTGTCATAGTAACAAAACCAGAACCTGATCCTGATCCGGAACCCGATCCCGAGCCTGATCCAGAACCGGAAATCGAATATACAATTGAGGTTGTTGAATCAATTAAGGTAAAAGAAACACTGACAACTAATCTCGGTGCAACGGTTAAACCTGCCGAAGGTGCTCCTGCTATCATATATTCATCTGCCGATGAATCAATAGCCACTGTTGATGCCAACGGCAACGTAACAGGTGTAGCAAAAGGTAAAACCACTATAACCGCTCAGATTCCCGGCGGAGACATCAAATATATTGCCGTAACAGTTTCAGCCCGTTCCAGCCACTATATTGTATTCGGTAAAACTGAAAAAATCGGTTGGTACAGCGTATCAAAAGACGGTGGTAAAACATTCCAGACTGTCTTTGGCAACTCAAATCTTGAAGTTCTTGAAGGCACAGAACTGATTATCAAGGCAAATGACGTATTCGGTGATCCCTTTACATTCTACATCAACGGCAAGGCTATAACTGCTGATGAAAACAACTTTGTGAGAGTAACCGTAGATGGTCCTATGTTAATCGGTGCTTTAGGCATACCTGTAGTTGCTCCCGACGGTGGAGAAGCTCTCTCTCTTATTGAACAGCTTATTCAGGCTATCAAAAACTTCTTTGCTATGATTGCAAGCTGGTTCCAAGGCTAAACCCCATAAAAATATAAACGTTGCAGTGCCATACAAAACCACTGCAACGTTTTACAATAAAAACATTTAAGGAGATTAAATATGTCAAACAAGCCAGAAAAAAGAATTTATACCTGTGCCACAGCACACCTGGACACAATTTGGAACTGGGACTTTGAACACACAATCACCAACTGTCTTTATAATACGCTCGTAGGAAACTTCGAACTTTTTGAAAAGTACAAGGACTACAAGTTCAACTTCGAAGGCTCATACAGATACGAGCTTTTTGAAGAGTACTATCCCGAATATTTCGAGAAAATGAAAAAGTACATAGAGGAAGGCAGATGGAATGTAACAGGCAGCGCCTATGAAAACGGTGATGTTAACGTACCCTCACCTGAAGCTCTCTTCAGAAATATTCTTTACGGTAACGGCTATTTCAGAAAGAAGTTCGGCAAGACAAGCAAAGAGATTTATCTTCCAGACTGCTTCGGCTTCGGCTATGCCCTGCCCTCAATTATCAGACACGGCAACCTTTTAGGCTTTTCAACTCAGAAACTTACCTGGGGTTCAGCTTACGGCACACCTTTCGATATCGGCAGATGGTACGGCGTTGACGGCAACTTCTGCTTTGCCTGTGTAAAACCCGGCTCATATACCAGCTCATATCTTCGTGTGCGCGAAAAGAAAGATAACAAGGCTAAACTTCAGGAAAACGAAGCTAAATACGGCCTGCCCTGGACTTTTTCTTTCCACGGTGTAGGCGATCAGGGCGGTTGCCCCTTTAAGATTTCTGTGGCAGTAATGCAAAATGAAATCAACAAAAACGATAAAAATGATGTTAAAGTAATCAGCGCAAGAAGCGACGAGATTTATGATGATCTCAATGCTCTCTCAGACGAGCAGAAAGACAGACTTCCCACCTGGAACAACGAGCTTGTTATGACTGCACACGCTGTTGGCGGTTATACCTCAAGAGCTATCGGCAAGCGTTGGAACAGAAAGTGCGAAGAGCTTGCAGACGTCACTGAAAGAACTGCTGTTCTCGGAACACTTTTAGGCAATATGGTCTACCCTGCCACCACTCTCGAAAAAGCTTGGAAAAGAACAATCGCTCATCAGTTCCACGACGACCTTCCCGGCACATCGGTACAAAGAGCATATCAGAGAACCTGGAACGACTATGTGCTTTCAATGAATCAGCTTGAAAACGAGTTCACTCACAGTGCGGGTGCTGTTGCAAAAGCTATGGATACATCCTGGGTCAAGGGTACTGCAGTTGTGGTATGCAATTCTCTCGAACAGGAAAGACAGGATGTTGTAAATGTAAAGCTGAACATCAAATCAGACTATGTCAAAGTTCTTGACAAAAAGGGTAAACTTATCCCCTGCCAGATTATCAGCCGTGACGGTGACGAGGTCGTTATTGCAGTTTACTGTGAAATGAAATCTCTCGGCTATAAAGTTCTCGATATTCAGGAAACAGACAAAGCTCCTGATTTTGACACAGACCTCAAAATTACCGACAGTACCATCGAAAACAGCAGATATGCAGTAGCACTCGATTCCAATGGTGACATCTGCAGTATTATCGACAAGAAACTCGGCAAAGACCTTCTAAAAAAGAGTATCAGACACCAGCTTATCCAATATTCGGGCAGCCTTATATGGCCCGCTTGGGAGCTCAATTATAATGATATCGCTGCTGATATCACTGAATTCCCCACTCTTAAGAGCAAGAAAGTCTTATATTCAGGCGCTGTAACTGCAGCTCTTGAAGTTACTCAGACTCACGGCAACTCCGTTTTCAAGTCAGTCATCGTTCTTGACAAGGGTAGTGAGATGCTCAAGGTTTATAACGAAATTCAGTGGTGGGAAAGAGAGAAGCTCCTCAAAGACAGATTCACTCTTTCTGTATCAAACGAAAAGGCAACCTATGACCTTGGTCTCGGTGCAATCAAGCGTGGCAACAACACTGAAAAATTATACGAAGTGCCTGCACAGAAATGGGCAAACATCACCGAAAAAGACCTTGGCGTATCAATCATCAGTGACAGTAAATACGGCTGGGATAAGCCTGCAAACAACACTCTTCGTATGACTGTTATTCACACACCCAAGGGCAACTATAAAACTGACAGTATGCAGAGCCTTATGGAAGCAGGTCTCAACCGTTACGGCTATGCAATTCACTCTCACGCAAATGATCTGACTTCAACTCAATACAATGCAAGACAGTTCAATCAGCCATTGAATGCAATTATCACAGATATCCACAAGGGTACTCTCGGCGCTGAATATTCTTTCGGCTTTCTTAATAAGAATAACGTTATTCTCAGAGCAATCAAAAAAGCTGAAGACAGCGACGAGATTATCGTACGCTTCAACGAGGGTGCTTGCAAAGAAACTGAGAATATTATCTTCACCTTAGGCTCAGGTATTGAAAGTGCAAGAGAAGTCTATGCAAGTGAAGAGACCGTCGGCGAAGCTACTGTCAAAGACGGAAACCTTGTATTTGACCTTGGTGCATATGCTGTGAAGTCCTTTGCTCTCAAACTTAAGGCTATGGATGAAAACAAGTCCGTTTCACAGCAGACTCAGCTTGAACTTCCCGTAAACTTTGAAATTTTCAGAGCAAATAAAAAGCCCATTCATCAGGTTATCACAGACTATAAAGAAACATATATTCCCAAAGAAATAAACCCGGGTAATATCAGCTTCAAAGGTATTGGCTTCAACCTCGATGACAGCAAGGCAGTTAAATGTGCAAATCAGACTATTGAACTTTCAGGAAAGTATGACAAAACTTATATCCTCGCATTCTCAATGAAAAAAGATCGCAATGCAACTTTCCTCCTTGATGGAAAAGAGGTTCAGAAGACAATTCACAGCACCTTTGACAGAATCGGCTCTTGGGATTTAGTTGACCTTAAGGATGTCGCAAACATCAAGGAATGTTCCCTT
>JAZQZO010000048.1:0-2102 GCA_045634065.1 Acutalibacteraceae bacterium | reverse complement strand
CAACTTCTTGCCTTCATAAGTGCTGTCATCAGGATACAAATATTCATAAATTCTTTCAGCATCTCTTTCATTGCAGGATATAGCTTTACACTCGTATAACCTTAAAGTATTGATGCTTTTGAAGCTGTAGCCTATAACGTTATAATCAAACGGAATAGCCTTTACGCTGTAATCGGCAAATTCAACCGTAACGCTCTCGTCTTCTCTTTTTAAGGCGAAGGCATCTTTATATTTCTGCCAATCATCGGGACCTTCAATCTGTTCACCGTCTTTTGAAAAGCTCTGCCTGAAAAGGCCGTATTTATATCTTATACCAAAGCCGTCAAGAGGAATTTCACAAGAAGCGGCAGAGTCCAGAAAACACGCAGCCAATCTGCCAAGACCGCCGTTACCGAAGGCGTAATCTTCCAAATCTTCAAACTCTTTTAAACTGTGACCATTATCCTGCAGTGCTTTTTCAACAAAATCCATATTTTTCATATTATACAGATTTGACCATAGGAGCCTGCCTATAAGATATTCAATTGAAAAATAAGCTACTCTTTTACCGTTGGTTTCTTTTTTATGATACTCGCACTTTTCGTTGACCAGACTGCCGATTACAGATAAAACTTCTTCTTTGTCAAGAGCTTTCAAACTTTTACCGAATTTTTCACGTGATATCTCTGACATCTTTTCTTCAAATTGCTTATGCATAAATTCATCACCAATATCAGTATATGCCGACGCAGAACAAAAAAAACAGGTGGTAAAAAATACCACCTGTCAGTATTACACAAATTAAGCTTTGTGTTCGTCGAGCCACTGCTGAGCCTTAGCAGCTGACATTCTTGAAATATTTTCGGTTTTGTAGATTGAATCTTCACCGCCGTTTGTGTAAAGGAAATATTTACCGTCAGCTTTGACATAAAGGCTTTCTTCGTAACCCTGAGCGTCGCCGAATTCACCGCTTGTGAACTTGCTCACAAGTTCTGCATTTTCGGTATCATATTCAACTTTGCAAATAATCTTTTTCATTTATCTCTACTCCTTATATAATTTTGTATGTCAATTATAACTCAATACAATATTTTTTTCAAGTAATTTTACGGTATATTCATTTTTTAAGCTATTTCAATACTTTATATATGATTATTATAATAAATTTATACATTATCATTTGACAAATTTAATTCCAAATTGTATAATAGCAACAAAGTAATTTTTACTGTTTTTCGAAAGGAGAAAATTAAAATATGCCAACCAATGCATTAAAACAACAAAACGAACAAAAACACGTAAAACTCAGCGAATATATTCTTTATCTCGCTGCCGTGTTCTTTTACACAACAATGACAGGTACTGTAGGCGCAAACAGACACACTTATCTCGTTAACGTTTTGCAACTCAGAGAGGACCAGATGTCACTCTTCAATGCAATCGTCAGCATCGTTCCCTTTATTCTCAACTTCTTTATAGCTATGTATATTGACGGAAGAAGAATGGGCAAAAAAGGTAAATTCAGACCTGTAGCTATGCTTGTAGCTATTCCTATGGGTATAGTTATGATGCTTACTTTTATCGCACCTCCGGGTCTCACAGGCACCGTGCTTACAATTTATGTTGTCACTATCGCAATACTCTGGGGCATTCTCTGCACCTTTGGTAACACAATAAATATGGTTGCTAACGTTATGTCGCCAAATATGAAAGAACGCGATCAGGTGCTTTCATTCAGAAGTATTTCTTCTGCTGTTGGTAACTCAGCACCTATGCTTTTCCTCTTGATTATCGGTCTTATCTGGAAAAACAATGAGGGGCTTCAATACATAATCTGTGCAGGCTTCTGCGGCACTATCGGTGTTATCACTGTGCTTCTCGGTATGAATATTGTAAGAGAAAGAACTGTATATACCGCCAAAAGAGAGAATCCTCTCATAGGATTTAAGGATGTTCTTACAAACAAGTACGCTTGGACAATCATCCTTTCAGAGTTCCTCAAAAGCTTCAGAGGCATCTCAACCTTTATGGAAGGCTTCCTGGCGATTGCAATTATCGGTGACCCATCAAAGAAAATCTTTATTCTTTTGCCCATCGGTATAGGTACTGCCGTAGGTATGCTT
>JAZQZO010000047.1:0-3678 GCA_045634065.1 Acutalibacteraceae bacterium | reverse complement strand
AGATGGTTCGTACAATCAAGTACTTCGCTGAGCTTGCATAATTGCAGTTTAATATTAACGGACTCGAGTAATCGGGTCCGTTTTTGCTGTTATCTATCCATAGCAGTACTTACAGCTTTGAGGCGCAAATAAAATATTATTCGCATATACTATCTTTGACGTTTATCTGCTGAGAAACATATAATCTTGACAATTTGTGTAGTTTAATGTTAAAATTATGCAGTTATAAAGTCATATTGATAAGAAAATTAAATTTTAAAGAAATGAGTTTTATGATGAATAAAGAAGAATTACTTATAAAAGCTAAGCACTCGGCGGTTTATGCAAGTGCTTTTGTCAAGTGGACCTTTTTCAGTCTTATAGTCGGCTCCCTTGGCGGTGCTGTTGGTGCTCTTTTTTCACATCTGATTTCATATGTTACTAAAGTGCGAATGGCGAATGATTGGTTGCTGTATCTATTGCCTTTGGGCGGTGTAGTGATAGCTTTGATATATCATTTGTTTAAGGTAGAACACAAGGGTACCAACGATGTTTTTGAGGCTGTGAGAAGTGAAAAGCAGGTGCCGTTCAGTCTTGCACCTGCTATAACCTTAGGCGCAGGTATCACGCACATTTTAGGCGGTTCTGCAGGCAAAGAGGGCGCTGCTCTTCAGCTTGGCGGAAGTATAGCTTGTGTTGTCAGCAAGGTATTCAGAGCCGATGAAAAAGACAGGCACATTCTTACAATCAGCGGTATGGCAGCAGTTTTTGCAGCGGTTTTCGGTACTCCTGTGGGGGCTGCAGTTTTTGCGGTTGAGGTTGTCAGTGTCGGTTATGTGTCACTGTCGGCATTGTATCCGTCATTTGCATCGGCATTGGCAGCTTATGTTGTTGCACTAAAATTAGGTGTTCATCCCGAAAGATTCAATGTGGATATAATACCCGAAATTTCGGCAGAGTACCTGATGAAAGTTTTAGTTCTGGCAGTTGTTGTTGCAGTAGTCAGCATTGTTTTTTGCCTTGCTATGAAACATTCGCACACAGCTTTTGAGAAGTATATAAGAAATCCCTATGTAAGAGCCCTTGCAGGTGGTGTAATTGTTATCGCGTTGACCTTGGCGGTTGGCAACAGAAACTATAACGGCAGCGGTATGCATATAATTGAGGGCGTTTTTCACGGTGAAGAGGTCAGCAAGTGGGCATTTCTCTTTAAGATAGTGTTTACGGCTATTACGATTGGTAGCGGTTTTAAGGGCGGAGAGATAGTACCGACGCTGTTTATCGGTGCAACTTTGGGTTATACTATGGCTGATGTTGTGGGTATGCCGGTGGCTTTTTGTGCTGCGATTGGTATGGTGGCACTTTTTGCAAGTGTTACTAACTGTCCTATTTCGACGGTGTTTCTAGCTGTTGAGCTCTTTGGTGCTGAGGGTCTGTTATATTACGCCTTGGCAATATTTGTGGCATTTGTATTGTCGGGATATTTCAGCTTATACACAGGTCAGAAGATAGTATTTTCAAAAATAAAAGAAGAAAAAAGAAGATAAACCTATCATTGCAGTTTTGATTCGTCTTACCTCGCCTGAAAGGAGAGGTGGCAGACCGAAGACCTGACGGAGAGGTTAACTGCGACAGCAAAAAGAATGCCCGTCCGGCGAAGACAAATAAAAAAACAAAGTAGCAGATTTAAAACCTGCTACTTTTTATTATGTTGTTTTCAAATCCGCTTCTTAGCCCACTTAAACAAGGTTTCGGACATTATACCAAAATCGATATCTCTACCATTTTTAAGGCTTATAAAAGTTTCAACTATAACCCTGTCCTCAGCTGAAACGACAGAGAGTAAATCTCTCTGATGGCTGATGAATTTGCCTGTTTCTCTGAAAGCGATAGCCTGCACTGTGAAAGAAGCAGATTTATATAACCCGCGGAGAATATCTTCACTCTTTTCATAGAGCATATTATGCACACAGCCGTGATAGATATTGCAAGCGCCGATTTTTATAGCTCGGTCAACAGTCTGTTCATCAATGAGTTTCAGTAGCTCATCAAGACTTCCCTTGATAGGTTTGGTGTCATAATAAAACTGAAAAAGGTCAGCCGGCTCCCAACCCAAAATCTCATTTTTGCCTGAGAGAAAACCGCAGATCAGCTCTCTGTTTGGGAGAGTATCCAACATAGAATTATAAGTGCTGATGTCCGATGCTGACAATTCATCGAGGATTACGACCATATCAATATCACTTGAGTCTGTAGCTTCACCTCGGGCATAACTGCCTTGCAGACCTACAAACCACACACGCTCTTGGAATGTTTCGTTTAAAGCATCCAAGAACTTATTAAGCCAATTTGAAATATCTATCATTGAGGTCACCTCACTATATATAATTTTATCAAACTAAACACTACGGGGAAGGAGCCGTTTCATTATGCTCACTTCCCCACGATTCATTAATATTATTGTGCACACTGCAAGGCTTTACGTTTTCCTGTCGCGGTTAACCTCTCCGTCAGACCTTCAGTCTGCCACCTCTCCTTTCAGGCGAGGCAAGATGAATCAAAAACGCGATGTTATTATTTAACGCTTATAGCTTCTACAATGTCGCCTTCAGCTTCTGCATCAACTGTGATAGTCACAGTTTCACCCTTGTTGAGGATTACAACCATAGCATTGTCACTAGCTTTAATGCTGTAGTAAACACCCTTGCCGTCAAGCTCAATGAAATATACGCTTTCGCCACCCATAACTGCTGTACGGATATCTGTAATTGCACCCTTTATCTTCTTGGTTGTTACTTCCGGTGCGGTGTTTTCGTTGTTGTTGGTTGCATCTTCAATCTTATCAATATCAACATTGATTGTGATGTTGTTCTGCTTGAGCTTCTTAACATAAGCGTCAGTACATTCAGCAATTGTAGTACCTGTTACAACAACCTGATAGTTCTCAACATTAACCATAGCATAACGCTTAACGAGGTTGTCCTTGTCT
This sequence comes from Acutalibacteraceae bacterium, assembly GCA_045634065.1. GTDB lineage: Bacteria > Bacillota > Clostridia > Oscillospirales > Acutalibacteraceae > UBA6857. Next base: position 710 of record JAZQZO010000047.1, on the reverse strand, counting down.
TTAAGTGACATAAAGTAGGTGGGCTCGCCACTGATGTTAAGAAGAATGGGGAATGTGGCTGCGTAAGCATAGTCCTGCACTTCACCCATAGCCGATGACTGAGCTGATTTTTCCTTAGCACCTGAAACTGCAAAGAAGCTTGCATCTTTAGTTCTCATATTGATGAGTACGAAGCCGATGATAGCCTGGTCATTACCTGCTGATGTAACACCTGTATAAAGGTAAACGTCGTCGTTCTGAGCAAGGAAGTTAGCACCCTCGGTAGCCATCTTAACACCGTCCTGACCGAGGATTGAGTTGATGAAGCCGTTCTTATACTGACCGTAGTAGTTGAACTGCTCTAAAATAAGGCTCTCTGAATAGATACCATCGATCCACTGAAGCTCAGTGCTGTTCTTTACTTCTTCGGCAGTGTACTCGACCATTTCACCTGTAACTGCATCTACGATAACTACTCCCTTTACATCGGTACCACCGAAGAGACCGATTGTCTTATCGAGTACAGGGCAGAGCCAGTAGGGGTTGCCGTTTTCGTCGATTTCAAAGTGAGGTGTATCGAAAATATAAGTGGGATAAGCAAAACGTACGTGTCTCATAAGATACTTGCCGAAGTGTTCGTTTACTGAGTACTTGATATACTGACCCTCAGGGAGAATTTTAAGTTCAGCCTTCTGTGTTACCATGTTTACAACTACATAACCGGGAAGACC
>JAZQZO010000046.1:0-4054 GCA_045634065.1 Acutalibacteraceae bacterium | reverse complement strand
CTTCCCGAGCTTCTCGTATCAGTAAGAGCTGCTATGAACGGTTCAGCCCAGCTTGCTATCGGTAATGCAGTTGGTTCAGTTACAGCTAATACAACACTTATCATGGGTGTTTCACTTGTAGCTATGGCAGGTGTTGTAAACAGAAAGAGCTTCTCATTAAAGGGTGGTCTTCTTCTCGGTGCTGCTATCGGTCTTACACTTCTCTCACTTTCAGGCTCACTTCCCACCTGGTCAGCATATGTACTCTGGGCTATCTTCCTTGTATTTATGATCAGCAACCTTGTTGAAGGCAAGAAAGCAAGTGCAAGTGATGAAATAGACACATACGAAAAGAAAGAAGTTCCCAAAAAGGTTCTCTTCTTCATCCTCGGCACAGCAGGTATCGTATTCGGTGCTGAATTCCTTGTAGGTTCAGGTCAGACAATTGCTAAGAGTATGGGTATCAGTGAAGCTATTATCGGTTTCACAGTTATCGCTCTCGGTACATCACTTCCTGAGTTTGTAACAACACTCACAGCTATCCGCAAGAAGGAAAGCGGTCTTTCAGTAGGTAACATCGTAGGTGCTAACATTATCGACCTTACACTTATTCTTCCTCTTTGTGCTATTATCAATGGTCAGCCTCTTCCTGTTGAGCAGATGAATCTCAACTTCGACTTCCCAGTTTGTATTGCAGCTTGCGCTGTTGCAGTTGTACCTACAATCATTGCAGGTAAGTTTAAGAAGTGGCAGGGTGTAGCTCTTCTTGCAATTTATGCAGGTTATATGGCTGCTCTTGTACTCAACGAGGTTGGTGTGCTTGCACTTGCTTAATAAATGCAAAATGCATAATGCAAAATGCAGAATTGCGATGAAACTTGCATAAAGAGGAAAGTTTCAGTCCGCATAATCAGCGCGTTTTTGATTCTTTTTGAGCGCGAGCAAAAAGAATGCCTGCCCGGCGAGGGCACATAAAATGAAAACAAAAGCAGTGTCAATCACTGCTTTTTGTTGTAAGAAAGAGAAATATTATGATAATCAGAAAAGCAGAAAGAAAAGATATCGAAGCTCTCCTTGAAATCTACAACTACGAGGTGCTTCACGGAGTGTCAACTCTCGACATCAATGCCAAAACTTTGGAGAAGTGGACTGTGTGGTTTGAAAAGCACAACATAAAAAATCATCCTCTCATTGTCTGCGAAGACCAGGGTGTTATTGTTGGGTACTCCACACTCTCATCCTATAGGGAAAAAGAAGCCTATACTTCAACGGTGGAGCTGTCTATTTATGTTCACCCCGACTATAGAGGCAAAGGTATCGGCAGTGTACTTATGGCTGAGATTATAGATATGGCAAAGGCAGACGAAACGGTGCATATAGTTGTATCTGTCATAACCTCAGGCAACGCTGCAAGTGAGCATCTTCACGAAAAATTCGGCTTCACTTTCAGCGGTACTATCAAAGAAGTAGGGATGAAGTTTGGAAAATATCTCGATATTTCAAATTATTATCTGATTGTATAGTATTAATTTTTTGTAAAACCCTTGATTATTGGGGAATAATATGATAGAATACAAATAATCCAAGGTATCCGAGTGGGCTCAAGCGAGTCCGCTCTTCTTTATTGCCTTGAATAGTACAATTGAATATTTTAAAAGGAGTGATTTTAATGGCAAAGGGCGGTAATACCGTAAAAACCGTTTGGGAAATTGTTGAACCGTTTGCAGAAGAGCTCGGTCTTAAAATCTGGGACGTACGCTTCCTTAAAGAGGGCAGCTCCTGGTACCTTAGAATCTTCATCGACAAAGACGGCGGCGTTTCCATTGACGACTGTGTTGATCTCAGCCACGCAATCAACAAACCTCTTGATGAGGCGGACCCTATTGAACAGGCTTATTTCCTTGAGGTAAGCTCACCCGGTGTCGAAAGAGACTTAGTAAGAGACGAGCATTTTATGGCATACATCGGCGAAAAAATCAAGGTGAAAATGATCAGACCCGTAGAGGGCAAAAGAGAGTTCAGCGGAATTCTCGCAGACTACAGTGACGGCAATATAACAATCAGCCTCGAGGACGAGGGCGGCTTCACTTTCACAAAGAAAGAAGCATCCTGGATCAAGGTTGACGATTTTGAAATGTAATATATAACTATTTAATGTAAATCAAGAAAGGATTGAGTGAAAAAAATGAACAAAGAATTTTTTGAAGCAGTAGCAATGCTCGAAAGCGAAAAAGGTATTTCTTCTCAGTATATCTTCGAGAAGATTCAGGCAGCTATTATTTCAGCTACCAAAAACACATACGGCAACAGAGACAACGTTGTTGTTGACATCGACCCAGAAAAGCAGATTATGAATGTATACGTCAGAATTGCAGTTGTTGAGGAGGTTGAAGAACCCGCAGCTGAAATGACACTTGAAGAGGCAAGAAACTATGATGCTAACGCACAGGTTGGTTCATTTGTTGAAATTGCACTTGAACCCAAAAAGTTCGGCAGAATTGTTGCTCAGACAGCTAAGAGCGTTATCCGTCAGGGTATCAGAGAAGCTGAAAGAGAGCTTGCAAATCAGGAATTCCAGAACAGACATCAGGAAGTTGTAACTGCTAAAATCAACATCGTTTATCCCGACACAGGTGATGCTCAGATCGAAATCGGCAGAGCAACAGCTATTCTTCCCAAATCAGAGCAGCTTCCCGGCGAAAAGCTCGAAGCAGGTCAGCTCATTAAGGTTTATGTTGCTTCAACAGTTTCCGACAGCGGTACCAGCTACGCTCACATCTCAAGAAAACATCCCGGTCTTGTAAAGAGACTTTTCGAGACAGAAGTTCCCGAAATTTACGACGGTACAGTTGAAATCATTTCAGTATCAAGAGAAGCAGGCTCAAGAACAAAGATCGCTGTTAACAGCCACGACGAAAACGTTGATGCTGTAGGTGCTTGTATCGGTCCCAGAGGTCAGAGAGTAAGCAACATTGTTGAAATTCTCTGCGGTGAAAAGATTGATATCGTACGCTACAACGAAGACCCTGCTCAGTACATCTCAGCAGCTCTTGCTCCCGCAGAAGTACTTTCAGTTATTGTTGACGAAAGCGGTGCAAAGTCTTGCAGAGTTATCGTTCCCGACAGTCAGCTCTCTCTTGCAATTGGCAACAAGGGTCAGAACGTACGCCTTGCAGCTAAGCTCACAGGCTGGAAAATCGATATCAAACCCTTAAGCCAGGCAAACGACTAATAGAAAGAGGGATCACTTTGGCACTTAAAAAGCAACCCCTCAGAAAATGTTTAGGCTGTGGCGAAATGCTTGCGCAGAAAGAGCTTGTAAGAGTAGTAAAGACAAAGATTAAATCTGAGAATCCCGACGAGGAGGAAAAGTTTGAAATCAGTCTTGACCTTACAGGCAAGAAAGCAGGCAGAGGCGCATATATATGCAAGAACGAAAACTGCTATAATATTGCAAGAAAAGCAAGACGCTTTAATAAGGCTCTCTCTTGTGAAATACCCGAAGAGATACTCGAAAAAATGAGGCAGGAGATAATCGCAGATGAATGATAAATTTCCCAGCCTTTTAGGTATGGCAAGAAGAAGCGGCAGAGTAAGCCTCGGACACGACGCCGTAATCGGCAGTATAATAAGAAACAAGGCAAAGCTCTGCATCTTATCAAGCGAAGCATCACAGAGACTTCAGAAAGAAATCTCTCACGCCTGCACCTACGAAAACAAAAATATCCCTGTAATTATTACAACATACGATACCTTGACATTGTCATCGGCTATCGGCTCAAAGGCTGCTGTTGTCAGCGTTGATGATGAGGGCTTCGCAAAAGCATTACAGGAAAAATATATGTGACACTATCGGGTCACCGACACAGATATGAAAGGATGATACTATGCCAAGAGAAAAATACAGAGTACACGAAGTCGCTAAGGATTTCGGTCTTAACAGTAAAAAAATTCTCTCAATTCTCGACACTCATATGCCTGCTGAAAGAACACATATGGCAGCACTTGAAGACAGAGAACTTGACCTTATATTTGAAACAGTAACTCAGGAAAATTCAGTTGCATCATTTGATGC
>JAZQZO010000045.1:0-3340 GCA_045634065.1 Acutalibacteraceae bacterium | reverse complement strand
GTCCCCTCGCTCCAGCACGAAGCGAGGGATAAATTTTTATTTTACCTTGTAGATATTTACTTCATAAGGACGAAGTGACGGAGCGGGGGCAAGATAGCTTGAAAGCACACATTCACCCTCTGCATTTCTGGGTCTTGAAAGCTGATTTTCTGTAAGATTCATTTCAATATAGAACTTACCTGCAGCGCTTTCTCTGTAGAGACAATATGTTTTATCATCAGTCTTAAGAGGCTTGAAGTCACCGTAAACAAGAGTTTCCTTATACTGCTTACGAAGAGCCATAAGAGCCTTGTAGTAGTTATATGGACTTGCGGGGTCTTTTATCTGAGCATCAGCATTGCACTCTTTATAGTCGCCGTTAAGTCTGATCCATGGTGTACCTGTGGTAAAGCCTGCGTTTTCGCTGTCATCCCAAGGAATAGGTGTTCTTGAATTGTCACGGCTACCTGCAAGGATTGTAGCCCATGCCTCAGCCTTTGACTTGCCTTTTTCCTGAAGCTCTGCAAACTTGTTGATTGACTCAACATCGCGCATTTCTGAAATATCGTTGAATGCACAGTTCATCATACCAAGCTCTTCACCCTGGAAAATATAAGGTGTACCACGGCCTGTGAGAAGAAGTGCACCGATAACCTTAGAAACAGCATTTCTGAATTTAGGATCAGGGTTAACCTTTGAAACCATACGGGGATTATCGTGATTTTCGATAACAAGTGCAGGCCATGATGAACCCTTGAGCTCTGTCTGGAAATCGATAAAGTGATTTCTGAGATACTTAAGGTCGTACTTGTAATCGTCCCATCTCATTTTGCCGGGAATTTCAAGCTGATCGAAAAGGAAAGTCTGTCTGATTTCTTCACGTGAGTCGTCAACAAGGTACTTTGCCATTTCAACACCGATACCGCCTGTCTCACCAACACAGAATGACTCGGGGTACTTCTTGAAAGCATTTTCGTTGAGCTCGTGGAGATATTCGTGAAGTCTGGGACCCCAGAAGTAGTGTTCACCACCGTAACCGATAAACTCACCTACAAGAGCATTACCCTCGGGAAGCCCCTCAACCTTTGAGATAAGGTTGATAACGTCCATTCTGAAGCCGTCAACGCCTTTTTCGAGCCACCAGCAAACCATCTCGGCAACTTCTGCACGCATTTCGGGATTTTCCCAATTGAGGTCCATCTGCTTTTTTGAGAAAATATGAAGTGCCCACTCGTCAAGCTCGGGATAATAATTCCAGGCTGAGCCAGAGAAAACTGATGACCAGTTGTTGGGAGGTACACCGGGAGCCTTGCCCTTGCGGAACATATAGTAGTCCTTATATTTCTTGTCGCCTGCAAGAGCCTTCTGGAACCACTCGTGTTCGTCTGAGGTATGGTTAACAACAAGGTCCATAACGAGCTTCATATCGCGCTTATGTATTTCTTCAAGCATCTTATCGAAGTCGTCCATAGTACCGAACTCGGTCATAATCTTCTTATAGTCGCGGATATCGTAACCCATATCATCGTTGGGTGAATCATAGATGGGGCTAAGCCAGAGTACGTCAACACCTAAATCTTTAAGATAGTCGAGCTTTGAAATGATACCCTGAAGGTCGCCGATACCGTCGCCGTCTGAATCCATAAATGAACGGGGATATATCTGATAGATAACTGACTCTTTCCACCACTTGGGGTCAACCTCGTCTTTAGTGATAACCTTTTCGGGAGTATAGGAAAGAAGGTTGCAAAGATGCTCGATAGTTTCAAGAGGCATCTTGTCACCTAAAATTTTGGGAATCATCTTGAGTTTCATCATACCTGTCAGAGGGTTATGAATAACTTTATCAGGTATGCCTGTGTGATAAGCTACCATTTTGATAAGGTCATTACCAACGGGAGTTGCCATAACTTCTTTCAGAGTACTGTTGGGAGTAATCTTCTTCATAAGTGTCGTCCTTTCAAATTTATTAACCATATTATTTTAGCATAATTTATCAGCCATATCAATGCATTTAAAGAAATAAGTCTTTAATTTACCACAGCAAGGGCTCACCGAAAGCAAACTCAACCTTTTTGATATATGTAAGTCTCGGAGAATCGGAAAAGTTTTCTGTCTTATTAGCGTGATAAGTCATATAGATGTCACCATTATCTCTGTAAAGAAAGCTGCAGTGACCTGCCGAATAAATATCTTTGAATGGATTATGATAGCTGACTCTGACAGGACTCTTCTTCCAGCTTAATCTGCTCATAATATTGTCACCATCAAAGGTCAGCATACCCATACAATACTCATTTGAGCTGTAACCGCTGGCTGAGTACACAATAAAAACATCATCTTCGTGATAAAGCACAGCAGGGCCCTCGTTGACATCCCAGCCATTTTTCTCCCAATAATAGGTCGGTGAAGAAAGCTTCTCCGTAATGTGTCTGCCCCTTGAGTCAGTTTTAAGAGTATAGGGATTTTCCATCTCACAGATATAAATACTCTGATAAGCAACCTTCATATATGCCGCACAAACAAAATAAAGCTTACCGTCCTTCTGAAGATATGTGCCGTCAAGATTGCTCAGACCATCAGGTGCAAGTATGCCTTTGAACTCGTAGCTGCCGAATATGTCTTCTGTTTCGCTTTCCAGGACAAAGCTGTATCTGTAATAGTCGTCATTGTCTTTATCTATAAGCACATAGGGCATTTTACCTGCAGGTACAGCATCTCTTCTGAATTTCGCAGTAGCTATAATGTACCATCTGTCACCGAATTTGTGAATCTCAGGCGCCCATATATCGCCGTCTGTGCCACTCTCACCTGCCCAGAAAATAGTCTTCTGCCTTTTGACGTTTATGGTGTCAAAGCTTTCAATTTCAAAGATATCGATACCGCCACCGGTTGTGAATGTATAGTAGCACCCCGACTCATCTTCGATTATGTAAGGGTCACCGCCATTGATTTTGTCGATAGGCTCGTCATAAGGCGTAGAAGCAAGTCCCATAAACGCAAAAATTGCCGCAAATAAAACCGATAGCGACTTAATGATTGTCTGCATAATAATTCCCCCTTCAATTAAATATATCACAATTTTAATTCTTTTTCAAGAAAACATCACCTTATCTTTTTTCTTGTTGACAATATCACCGCCAACATATATACTTGAATTATCAAATACAAGGAGAAATGTATATGAAGAAAAAATTACAATCAACTACGGCACATTTTATTTTCACCGCTATGGGTGTACTGTCTTGTATCCTCTTTAAATCCTTCAGCATCTGGTGGGTATTTACGAACAATACTATGGGCTTCAGCCATTTTGCTGAGATGCTTCTCATCTTTATGGTACTCAACAGCGTTTTTATGG
>JAZQZO010000044.1:0-6763 GCA_045634065.1 Acutalibacteraceae bacterium | reverse complement strand
ATTTCCGTCTTTGTTCACATGACCGACCATAATGACTGGTATCGAAAGACTCTTAGCAGTACGCATAAAAAGATTCGAACACTTATAATGAGAATTACGAAAATGAAGCTTGTACCGCAACGAGGGTGGAAACGCGACTGCTTTTTTACATTTTCAACGGTGAGTTCGCAACCCTTTTCATAACAGAAAATTGTCTTATGTTCGGCACCGTGATACATAAATGTGCGCTTGATGTCTTTCATAAGAGAAACCATAGCAATATATGCAACGAAAATTATCATACGTATAATACCCTCGAAAAGTGCTCTGTAATTGGTAAGAACGTCACCCGAAAGTTTGTTGAGAAAATTCACTGCTATAGTCGGAAGGTAGAAGAAAAGCAGAAACGCGAGCATTACACCCAAAACGCTTGCAACAGCCGTGAGTACACCAAGAACCTTTTTGTTGATATGATCATTGAGCCACTTATCAAACTTAGACATATTTTCTTCGTCATTTTCAAGGTCCTCAAGACCTGATTTTTCAGCAGACATCATAAGGCACTTATAGCCAAACAGCATAGATTCAATATAAGCAACAACACCTCTGATCAATGGCCAGCCGAGAGGTTTAAACTTATCTTTTGCGTGTTTTACTTCTACCATTTCAGTGTCAATGGTACCGTCGGGTGTTCTGACAGAAACAGCTGCGCCTTTGGGACCCTGCATCATTATACCTTCGATGAGAGCCTGTCCGCCAACGGAAGTTTTATGTAAAATTTTATCTTTATTCTCTGACATAAATCAATCCTCCTCAGGGATAACAGGTAAAATAATTTCAACAGTTGTTCCTTTGGAAACTTCACTTAAAATGTTGATTTCACCTGAATGCATTTTTATAATTTCATCTGCAACAGCAAGACCGATACCCGTACCTCTGACATTGTTGTCAGCCTTATAAAACTTTTCTTTGATATGAGGTAAATCTTTCTGCGGGATACCTCTTCCGCTGTCGCTTATTATTATTTTAACATATTTTTGTATTCTTGCAACACTTATACCGATATTTCCTGTTTCAGGAGTATATTTTATTGCATTATCAAGAATATTTATAATAACTTGTCGGATTCTGTCTCTGTCACCTATCATACGAATATCTGTGTTACCATTAAGATCAAGTGAGAGATTAATGTTTTCGTTAACAGCTTTTTGTTTGTATATATCATATACGTGTTCGATAATATAAAGCAAATCAATTTCTTCATTTACAATTCTGATTTTTCCGTTTTGCATACGTGAAAAATCAAGAAGTTCTTCAACCATTCCCGAAAGTCTCTCAGTTTCGCTGACAATTATATCAAGGCCCTTTTCTAAGAGCATAGGATTATTACCCACACTTTTTAGTGTTTCACCCCAACCCTTGATAGCTGTCATCGGTGTTCGGATTTCGTGAGACACGGTAGAGATGAAATCGTTTTTCATTTTGTCGATTTCACTTAACTGCTGAGCCATATTATTTATTGACATACAAAGCTCACCGATTTCATCCTGATAATAGTCATATTCAATCCGTGCCGAAAAATCACCTTTAGCTATTTCTGAGGTAGTCATACAAATTTGTGACACAGGATTTACGATCGACGAAACAAAATACATACCCGAAATTGTCATAAGAGCAACGACAAGTATAAATGAAGCAAATACTATGATAACTATCATAAACAGCTGATCATACATATCTTTCATTGAAACAAGATATCGCACAGCTCCGTAGTTATTACCAACCGAATCACGAAGTATGTATGTCATTGCAGTCACAGGCTCACCCGAATTGAGCTTCAGGCGTTTAACGCCTATTCTGTCGTCAGATTCAAGAGCAAGATCATAATCTCTCCAGTCGGTTGAAGCAGATTCACTGAATCCGCTTGAGGATACAAGAAGTTTGCGGTTTTTATCAATAACCCAGACTTCCATAATATCTTTATACTGAAAATTTTCAACGAATTCATAAGCACCCTTCGTAAACGTATCAGCATCGCCATTATTATAGGCGCTGAAAAACGTATCAACGTACCTTGAGTTTCTGGCTCTCATTGTAAGTTCGACAGAGTTGAAATATCTGGTGCAGGAAGAATATATAATAACGCAGGAAAAAAGAAACATTATGACTGTAAATGCAAGCAGGATACTTTTTATCCATCTGGCTTTAATTGAATTACCGACAGAAATCTTCGTTTTTTTTGTCATAATTCTTTTTCCTTTCTTAAACTAAATTATCCACCTGTATCCCTGACCCCAAACTGTTATAAGGTGTTCCGGATTAGACGGGTCATCTTCGATTTTGAGTCGTAGTCTTCTAATGTTTACATCCACAACTTTATCATCGCCGTAATACTTATCACCCCATACATATTCAACGAAAGCTCCCCTTTCGATTGATTCTTCAGGTTTATTGAAGAAGTATTCAAGAATGCTGTACTCTATCTGAGTCAGTTCTATTTCGGCACCGTTCTTAAAAAGCTTGTGCTTTTTCAAATCAAGCTCGAAGTTTCCTAAAACTATACTGTCTTTTGACGTGCTGTTAAGAAGATTCTTGCTGCACTCTACTCTTCTGTAGAGAGATTCAACCCTTGCTATAAGTTCAGTAGTAGAAAATGGCTTTGTGATATAATCGTCAGCACCTGATATAAGTCCGCTGACCTTATCGTGTTCCTGGGCTTTAGCTGTTAGAAATACAATACCGACATAAGGATTTTTTTCTCTGATATGTTTACATACTTCAATACCGTCACACTCCGGCATCATTATATCAAGAACTGCGATATCTATATTTTTTTCGTTATCATCAAACTTTTCGATAGCCTGTATGCCGTCACCGGCTTCGATAATTTCAAATCCTGCCAAACGAAGATTAATTGTTATAAACTCTCTGATAGAGCTTTCATCTTCAGCAACGAGAACTGTTTTCACGTAGATCACCCCAAAATCATTCTGTTTTTTATATCTTTTTTTGTTATGCCATATTCCGAGCCTTTATCGTAGATACGACAATAGTAATATTTTCCTTTTACCTGATTGACCTGTGAATAATAGAAAGAAAGCTCACCAATAGTTTCTAGGTCAAAATCCGATAACGTCATAATCGAAAATAATTCTTCATCCTTAACAGCGATACCGTCAACATATTTTATGCTCCAGAAGGTCAATAAACCTTTTTGTTGATTATTTTCAACGGAAACATTGTCAAGCCATTTGCTGTCAAATCTGAAGCTAAATCCATATTGAGATAAAATAATATGACTCTCAACGAACTCAGCATTATCTTTATCGATCCAGAGCCAAGTTATGAGGCTTGTGCCAAGGTTATTGTTCCTGGCATAATTATCATCACTTATATTCGGCAAATATTCTTCAGTCGGAACTTCAATATGACCGTCGGAATTTATATCTTTGCAAAACACCGTAGATGTTCTGGATGTAAGAGCCGGGACACTGACACCGGATACCATATATCTTGAAAACTCTTTATCAGCTTTCTTCCACACAAAACAGTCGGTAATCATACCGCTGTCAACCTTATATCCATCGATAAAAATTCTTGTCTGAGTACCATCATCGATATAATCTGAATTGATTGCACCGATAGAATTAAGAGACTTATCAAGAGTAAAACTACCCATCTCTCTTATGCCATCTTCGTCAAAATCAAGAAAAGAAGCTGTGTACTCCGCCGAGCCTGCAGCAGTTGCATATTTTACAGCAAGTATGTCATCCTTACCATCACGGTCTATATCGATAATTTTAAACATTGAATAATAATCACCATAGACAGGATATATCTTTACAGAATCTTCATTTTCAGTGACCTCATAAATACTGAACAATTTTGAGTAGCTGTCTTGAAAAACAGTCCAACCGACGATAATTTCTTTGTTTCCGTCACCGTTAAAATCGGCAAATTCAATTTCCTGAATATCGTTATGTACACTCTGAAAATCAGCAATGCTCTTCCATTCTCCGTCAAAATTTCTCAGCACATTCATTCTTACAATTCCGAGATTGTCTGACTTAGTGTAAAAAACTATAACTTCGTCATTATTATCGCCTGTAAGATCAATAAAATTATAGGCGTTTCTGTAATTGCCGCTTATCGGTCGCTTTAAAATATAATCTGTTCCGACCTTTTCTTCGAAAGCGAGCTGAATAGAAAGGTTTTCACCTTCAACCTTAGGGGGTCTCATAAGAGAATCAACAGGTTGAAAAGCAGTTGTCACGATCATAAAAGCAATAAGAGCTGTAAAAGTTAATAGTATGAGCCACACAGCATACTTTTTCATATTCTGCTCCTTTCATTTAAAAGTTAGTTTAAATCAAGATAGAAATTTTTCAATGGGTGTTATATCAAGGTTTTCCATTTTTCCGCAGAACTCCATAAATCTTTCTGCAATTCTACGCACACCACCTCGGACATCACTTTCGATGTTAAGGGGCATTATCGGGTCGTGAACACTGAGTCTGAGTAAAAGCCAACCTTTCATATCCGTATCATCAAAATATATTCTGATACCCTCACGGTTATCGTCAGCTATTCTCATATCAGGCTGACCGTCTGCATATCTTTCAAGCTCAGCAATAACACCGTTGCCGTAGCTTCTGAAATCATCACACTTGATTTTAAAGCGTAGCTCACATTCTTCGGCAGGGTCCTTAAGAGATGAAATAAGGTTATCGAGATTTTTGGCCTCTTTTCCCATCTGAGCCATCTTAATGATAATTTTAGTTATTAGATAAGCGCCGTCATCGAGATAGTAGTTATCTCTGAAAGCTGCGTGTCCCGAAGTTTCCATTGCAAGAGGACAATTGACACCTTCAGCATTCAGTCGAAGCTGTTCATTAATTACGTTTCTGTAGCCACGCTTAAAACGGTAATGCACTCCGCCAAGTTCATTATTAATAAACTCAGTAAGTCCTGTTGAAGTGACACTGTCAGTGACAATTGTACCACCGGGATTGTTTTCAAGTGCAATAAGCGAAGCAAGGGCAACGAGGCGATTGCGATTGATTTCTTTTCCGCTTTTGTCAACGCAACCAGCTCTGTCAACATCAGTGTCAAAAATAATTCCGAGGTCTGCATTGTTTTCGGTCGTAGCCTTACAAATGCTATTCATAGCCTCTTTATTTTCAGGGTTAGGTGCGTGGTTCGGAAACATACCGTCCATATCAAGGAACTGACTGCCTGTTACATCGGCACCGAGAACAGAAAGAACATCGTTAGCATAGAATCCGCCTACTCCGTTGCCTGCGTCAACAATAATTTTATAGCCTGATAAGGGTTTATCTTCTTCGTTAACACCAAGTTCATCGCATATCATTTTGCGAAGTCCTTTTGAATATATTGCCATATAATCTATAGCTTCGACATTTGGTACACTGCCGTTTATTTTGTAGTCTTGAGAGGCTAAAACTGTAATTCTTTCAATATCTTCACCGTTCAGACCACCGTCTTTTGTAAAAAACTTAAGACCGTTTTTATTAAAAGGATGGTGGCTTGCTGTTATCTGGATGCTTGCAAAGCAATCAAGGTAAACAGTTGTCATAAACATAGCGGGAGTTGAGGCATATGAGCAATCATAAATTTTATAACCGTACTCCCCTAAAGCTGCAATTACCTGATTTTTGATGCGAACCGCAGATATTCTTGAGTCGTGACCCACGACAACTTTATCACCCTGATAGTTATTTTCCTTGAGCCATTTGCAAAAGCCTATTGTAAGGTCAAAAACTGCTTTATCTGTAAGTTCTATTTCTTCTCCCTGCACACCATCAGCAGCAGTACCTCTGATGTCAGATCCACTTTTAAGTTTCTTATATATATTCTCCATAGTTATTCTCCTTTTGCAACAAGGTCATCAGTAATATCAGCTAAAAATTTATACATCGGCTCAAAGGCTCTGACTGCATAAATCAACTCTTCCTTAATCGAACCGTCTATAAGTTTTGACATATCTGAAGAATGGTAAGTAAAACCAAAATCTTTTGCATTATAAAAAATTCTGAGGTCTTTATCAACCTTGTCTATATCAGGTTTATCTTTTTTGAAAGAATCAATAAACAGTTGGGCGCCTGAAATTTCAATACTGGTCAAGGCACGTTTGAATGCTTTCGGATTATCAATGAGCTTCTTACGGAAAGCACCGAGACCTGTCGCATCAAAACGGAACATAGCCACTCCGTAACTATAACCGTCAGGGAAGAATTCAAACCACATACACGGAAAGTTTTCCCATTGATGCTTGTCTCTCATAAACATACACCAGATGTTACTGCGATACATCTGCTTATTTTTGGAATATCTTGTGTCACGTCTGACTCTTGAAACCATTTTTGTAGGAATAAGATTCATTTTAGGATCAATTCTGTAAAGCTCATCACTTATATCAGCACAAAGCTCGCGCATAGGCGTGATAGACATCCTCTTGATATCTTCTTTAACACTTTCGTAAAATTCCCTTGAATCATTAAACTTGTTCATCTCAAGAAGCATAAAACCGTTAGGGTCAAAACCCTTGAAGCTTCCCATTAGCTGTTACCTTCTTTTTCAAGTATTTTCAAAACATTTTCGGCAGCGTACATAACAGAAATCTTGCCGCTGTGGAAGTTAAGACCACCCTGCAGCCACACTGCATAAGGCTCACGAAGAGGCGCATCAGCTGAAAGCTCAATTGAAGAACCAAGAGTGAAAGCACCTGCTGCCATTATTACTTCACTGTCATAACCAGGCATTG
>JAZQZO010000043.1:0-3635 GCA_045634065.1 Acutalibacteraceae bacterium | reverse complement strand
CTCCCCCGCCGTGTAACAGGCACATGTGCTCGTCATCAGCGTGAACTCACAACAGCTATCAAGAGAGCTCGTCAGGTAGCACTTATGGCTTACACAGCTGACTAATTCAGACATAACAAATTAACCGTCGAGATATCTCGGCGGTTTTTGTTTTTTGTGTAACATTTATGTGTATAAAGTCTTTGACTCTTGAAAATGAAAGATAAAAGCCTTATAATGGTAATCAGAACAAAAAAGGAGATTTAATATGAACTATAACCTTAATTTCCAGAATAAAAGTGTCCTTGTTACAGGTGCAGCAAGTGGTATTGGTCTTGAAACAGTCAAGGCTTTTCTGCAATGCGGTGCAGATGTATATATGGCAGATTACAATGAAAACGAACTTGCTCTGCAGGTCAGTACCCTCAGAAACGAATATCCCGGTCAAAAAATTATTTCTGTTGCGGCTGACATCACAAACGAAGAGCAGGTAAAAAAGATCCCTGAGATTATATGGCAAAGTACCGGCAAAGTTGATATTCTTGTTAACAATGCAGGTATGTCTCATTCAGCTTACAGCATAAACGAGAAAAAGGAAGATTGGAACAAAGTGCTTTCCGTCAACCTTACAGCACAGTTTTTTCTTTCACAGCTCATAGCCAACGAGTTTATGATACCTGCAAAAAAAGGCAAAGTTGTAAATATGTGTTCTCTTGGTGGCATAATGGGCATCCCGGGTGCAGCGGCATACAGTGCAAGTAAGGGTGCCTTGCTGCAGATGACAAAGTCTCTGGCTTGTGAATGGGCACGCTTCGGCATCAACGTCAACTGTGTCTGCCCCGGATTCGTAGACACACCGCTCATAGCTGACAACACTGCCAATGAAAAATGGGTGGCATATATGAATATGCGTACTCCTATGCGACGACTTGCACAGCCTGAGGATGTAGCCGGCAGTGTATTGTTCCTTGCAAGTGATATGGCGCAGTATATCACAGGCACATCTATTGTAGTTGACGGTGGTTTTTCAAGCGGCTCATAAAATAATATCGCGTTTTTTGATTTTCTTCCGTCCCTGAAAGGTAATTCCCCTGTTAGAGGGAGTGCCAGTTCGCGGAGCGAAAATGTCACGAAGTGACAAAAGGGTGCCCGTTTCTGGAAGAAAAGGGGGACCGCGGTAGCGGTGGAAGGGTTAACCGCGACAGGAAAAAGTAATGCCCCGCGGCTAGCGATAATAAAAAACAAAGTAGCAGATTTCGGTCTGCTACTTTTTTGTTGGTACACGTCGCACTAAAAAAACGACAGGTTTTATCCCGCTGAGGAAGTGTAGCGCAGGCGCATCACCTGCCGAGTCACCTATATAATTTAGTCAAGGAGCCCACGGGGCTACGCTATAACCTCTCCGCCTGCCTAACGGAGAGGTTCCCCGGCGGGATAAAAGTAAAAGAGACGCGAGTTTTACCCGCGTCCCAATAATATCAATGTTTTTCTTGTGGCAGGGCTTCGCCCCTCACCCCACCGCTCGCCGCGGAGGCGTTACTTTTCCTGGCGTGGAAAAGTAACCAAAACACGCTTTAATGCTTTATGCTTTTTCTGCTCCGGGTCTGCCACAGCACTTCTTATACTTCTTACCGCTGCCGCAGGGACAAGGATCATTTACGCCAACCTTTTTCTTGTCGTTGCGCACTGTTCTGCCCTTTTCACTGCCGTCGCCACCACCTGCTGTTGCAGATGTGACCTTAGCTACCTGCTCACGCTTTATTTCTTCTTCGCTCTTGAAGTGAGCCGAAAGAATAATCTTGACTGTATCTTCACGGATTGCACTTGTCATCTCGTCAAACATATCATAGCTCATCTGACGGAAGGCTACAACGGGGTCTTTCTGACCGTATGCGAGAAGACCAACACTCTGCTTGAGCTCATCCATAGCATCGATGTAGTCCATCCATTTAAGGTCAACATTCTTGAGAAGAATTGCTCTTTCGATTTCACGCATTGCCTCTTCGCCATAAAGTTCTTCTCTGCTGTCGTGAAGCTCGTGAGCTCTTATTGTGAGCATATCATAAATTTCTTCTGATGACATACTGTCATCTTTGAAATCGTTTTCATTTGTCAGCCAGCCGAGATATTTCTCTCTCAGTGATGCAAGGTGCCATTCGTCCTTAGGCATACCTGCCGGACAGGAGAACTCAACGTCGTCACCGATTGAGTCATCAATCATCTTGGTAATAACAGGCTTCATATTGTCGCCCTTAAGTACCTGGTCACGCTGTGTATAAATGATCTCACGCTGACGGTTCATAACATCGTCAAATGCAAGAACGTGCTTTCTTGCTGCGAAATGGTTGCCTTCAACCTTTCTCTGGGCTGACTCCACACTCTTGGCTACAATACCAACCTGAATAGGCATATCGGCATCAACAGGAAGTGAGTTCATAATCGCTTCCATTCTCTCACCACCAAAGAGGCGGAGAAGATCATCCTGCATTGAAAGATAGAAGCAGCTTTCACCCGGATCACCCTGACGGCCTGAACGACCTCTGAGCTGGTTATCGATACGGCGTGACTCGTGTCTTTCTGTACCGATGATATAAAGACCGCCTGCTTTGCGTACTGCTTCAGCTTCTTCAGCAATTTCAGCTTTATATTTAGCTTCGAGTTCTTTGAATTTTTCTCTTGCACCGATGATATCTTCGTTGTCGGTATCACCGAAAGCTGTAGCTTCTGCGATTAATTCTTCGGGGAACTCGAGACGGCGCATTTCAGTTTTTGCAAGAAATTCAGCATTACCGCCGAGCATAATGTCGGTACCACGACCTGCCATATTTGTTGCGATTGTAACTGCACCGAGTTTACCTGCCTGAGCTACGATTTCAGCCTCTTTTTCGTGGTGCTTAGCATTGAGTACATTGTGTTTTATACCACGTCTTTTAAGTGCAGCAGAGAGCTTTTCACTCTTATCGATTGAAACAGTACCAACAAGAACAGGCTGACCCTTCTTATTGCACTCGATGATTTTATCGATAATTGCATTGAACTTGAACTGCTCAGTCTTATAAATTACATCTGCTTCGTCTTTTCTTGCAAGGGGCTTGTTTGTGGGAATTTCAACAACGTCAAGTGAGTAGATTTCCTGGAATTCCTGCTCCTCTGTCATAGCTGTACCCGTCATACCTGAAAGCTTGGAGTAAAGACGGAAATAGTTCTGGAATGTGATAGTTGCAAGGGTCTTGTTTTCCTTTGCAATTTTAACGCCTTCTTTTGCTTCAATAGCCTGATGAAGACCGTTTGAGTAACGTCTGCCTATCATAATACGGCCGGTAAACTCGTCAACGATGAGCACTTCGCCGTCTTTCACTACATAGTCAACGTCTCTTGTCATAATACCGTAAGCCTTTACAGCTGTATTGATATGATGAGAAAGAGTCATATTTTCAGGATCGCTGAGGTTTTCAATATTAAAGAAACGCTCAGCTTTTTTAATACCGCTCTTTGTCAGAGTTGCACTCTTTGCCTTTTCGTCAACAACGTAGTCTGCACCTGCCTCTTTTGCAAGTTCTTCAAAGTCAGCCTTGGAGTCGACTTCACCAATCTTGAGACACTTGAGACCTCGTACAAACATATTTGCCGTGTTGTAAAGCTCGCTTGAGCGTGAG
>JAZQZO010000042.1:0-2416 GCA_045634065.1 Acutalibacteraceae bacterium | reverse complement strand
ATTTCAACTGTCATACCCATGTACTGAAGATATGTTTCGAAGTTCATACCCTGCATGCTGAGTCTGTAGTCGATGTCTCTGATCTGGCCGTTGATTTCGTTTTCAACCATAACCTCAGGGATTTCACCCTTTACATTTTCAGCAAGCTTGTCGAGAAGCTGCATTTCGATTTCTTTTTCGTTTTCGTGTTCCTTATGGTTCTTGATTTCTTCTTTAATCTGCTTCTTAAGGTCTGCAACAGTGTCACAGTCAGCAGCTTCCTGAGCGAAGTCGTCATCTACTTCGGGAAGCTCCTTAACCTTGATTTCGTGAAGCTTAATCTTGAATACAGCATCCTTGTCAGCAAGTTCGGGAGTGTACTCTGTGGGGAACTTAACGTTAACATCAAATTCTTCACCGAGGTTGTGACCGATAATCTGCTCTTCAAAGCCGGGGATGAACTGACCTGAACCGATTGTAAGCTCATAGTTCTCGCCCTTGCCGCCTTCAAATGCTACACCGTCAACAAAACCTTCGAAGTCGATAACTGTGATGTCACCATCAACTACAGCTCTGTCTTCAATAGAAACGAGACGAGCGTTTCTTTCTTTGAGTTCTTCGATTCTCTGATCAACTTCTTCGTCTGTTGCTTCTACCTTTTTCTTTGTAGCCTTGAGTTCTTTGTACTCTGTGATTTCTACATCAGGTTTAACATAGATTTCAACTGTCATAGCTACGCCGTTTTCACCGATTTCTTTAACGTCAGCTGTCTTTGTGCCAACCATATCAAGACCTGCTTCTTTAACTGCCTCTTCAACAGCTTCACCGAAGCAAAGATCAAGTGCATCTTCATAGAGCCAACCCTTACCGAAGAAATTTTCAGCCATCTTTCTTGTTACCTTACCCTTACGGAAACCGGGAAGCTGAATCTTGCCCTTCTGCTTATTGAAAGCCTTGTTCTGAGCTGCTTCAAAAGTAGCTGCGTCGATCTCGATTTCGAGAGCGTAAACATTTGTTTCAACGTTGTTTGATGATTTTAAACTCATTTCAAAACTCCTATCCGTGGACTTCGTACGTCCACTGTACATTTTAACCCATATATTATATCAGCATTGATTTGAAATTTCCATAGTTTTTTCAAAATTTTTCCACTAATTGGGGGCAAAATCCGAGAAAATCTGCAGAAATCAGTGAAAATTTAATGCCATCCACTGTTTCATTCACACTATGACGGGTTGATTCGCCGTGCAAGTGTCCGTAGAAGCAGCGTTTTATATCGTGCTTTTTCAGCACATCAAATATCTCCTGACACTTCTGTGACTGCATAACAGGCGGATAATGAAGAAAAACTATCAGGTTTCCCCCTAACTTCTTACCTTCTTCTATTGAGCGTTCAAGACGTGATGCCTCACGAAGAAGAACTTTCATATCTGCACTTTTTTCAGCATCGTAGAACCATCCGCGAGTACCGCATAAAACGAAGTCGCCAACCTTGAATGCATTATTATGAAGTATGCTGATGGTGTCAAAGCCTTCGTTTTCGAGCCAGGCATCCATTTTTCTTTTGGTATTCCACCAGTAATCGTGATTGCCCTTTAGGATTATCTTTTTACCCGGCAGTTCGTGAATAAAACGAAAGTCTTTCACGGCACCCTCAAGGCTCATAGCCCAGGAAATATCACCGGGGATCACGACAGTATCCTCATCGGTGACAAGGCTTTTCCAATTAGCTTCGAGTCTTGTCACATAGTCCTGCCAACCACCGAAAATATCCATAGGCTTATCATCGCTTAGAGATAAATGTGTATCTGCTATTGTAAATATCGACAAAAGAGTTCACCTCTTATCAGATGGAGAGCATCTGATATACCATATTAATCATATCCTCTTTGTTGCAGCAATCTGTAAATCTCGGTGACTTACCCTTGAGAGTTGCGAGCTGCTCAGGACATTCTTCACCTGTTGCTTCTTTAAGAAGTTCAACCTGCTGGAACTCGTCAGCATCTTCAGGCACTTGTGCAACAGCACCGAGTACCGCTGCCGAGAACTTATAGGGATTCGCTGTTGAAGCAATGATAGTTTCTTTCTTGTCGCCTGTTACCTTTACATAGTCATCATAAACCTTAACTGCAACAGCAGTGTGGGTATCAAGGAGATAACCGTCTTTATAAGTAGCGCTGATAGTTTCGGCAGTGTCCTTGTCATCACAGCAGCCTGCATCGAAGAGGTCTGTAATAAGAGCCTTAACCTTATCGCATACGGTGTACTTACCCTCAGAAGAAAGCTCAGCCATCCATTTGCTTACAGCTTCAGCGTTTTCGTCTGTAAGATGATAGAGAAGTCTTTCAAGGTTTGATGAGATAAGAATATCCATTGAGGGTGAAGTTGTTGTGAAGAACTTTCTGTTTCTGTCGTAAGTACCTGTCTTGAGGAAGTC